>JAPLHZ010000118.1 GCA_026389365.1 Cyanobacteriota bacterium | reverse complement strand
CATCACCAGCGACTGAATACTCGCTGGGGTGTTTGCCCAGTCTGGTGGGTCTATTTCAATTCCGTCGATCTGAGGTGCTTGAATCATAATTTCAAATCTAACCTCAAAAACTGGTCTGAAACGTTAATTCTTCCTTACCCCTGGAAGGCTTACTTAAATTCTAAGAAGTTTTTAACTCTGAAGAACACTAGTTACTATTACCAGTCAAGGTGAAACCTGACCAGTAGTAAGGATGACTAAACTCTTGACTCTGTAAGAAGTCGAGTTGAACTTTCCGTAAAGCTTCAACTCGACTATTTTCACCAGTTCTGAGATTTGTATAAAACTTTCGCATAAAATCGCTTGTGCTACCATCATTGACCTGCCAAAGAGATGCCAAAACAGATTTGGCACCTCCATTTCTCATAAACGAGTAGTTCAAAGCAGAAACTTCAATACCATTGCCGATATCACCTACCGCTGTCTCACAAGCAGACAACACAACTAGGTTTAAGTTTCTATCAGGTAACTGACTGCTAATATTCTCGTTAGTTACCTCTCTAGGATCACCTCCACCTAATAGTAGGGAAGATTTCTGAGGAGTAAATTTTCCATGAGTTGCTAAATGCAAAATTGAGTTTGACGAAATCTTATCTCTTAATGCAGACATTGTAAAACGAGAGTTAAGAAGCGGTTCACTAGAAATATCCTTCACTTCTTCTTCCACATGGGGCAAACTGGAGTACTGAAGATAACGCTCAGAAACGCCAAAAGCAGCAACATTATTTTTATCAGCTATGATTCTTCGTTCACGAGTCACATCAGTCTCAGAAGCTCGAATAATATTGGACACATTATATTTTTGCACAAGATATTGTTCCCCATCGTACAAAGCTGACATTGGAACATATCTGAGCGAGCGATCGAGGGAAAACACTATATGGTTAATTCCTTGTTTATCTTGAACGGCTAACTCCACTGGCTTAACGATCCAGTCATAAATTTTCTTCCCGACAGTATGAAGAGACTGAAGATCCTGGCTATTAGAGTTTTCCCTTTTGAGCAGAAGTTCTCGAAACTCACGTACTGTTCGACTAAGTTCTTCTTCCGTGACTGAAACTTTAATCCGGTTAACTATCCCCTTAGAGGTCCATAATATCCACAATTCATCCTCAATATTTCCAGCATTCCTAGCCTTATAAGAAAGTGTCTGGATTAAAACAGTTCCAGGTTTTTCAACAATTGCTCTAGCATTACCAATTAACCCTTCAGCCTCTTTTTTAATATCTGTCTGGCTTACGGATTGATTTTCGATAGACTTGATATAATTATCATACTCTGCACGAATTCTAGATGCCATATCATTTAAATTCGTACAATCTTTCTTGCATGAACTAACTTCCTTTCCAAATTCAACTAGACTTTTGTATCTAGAGATAATTTCCTGCTCTGTACTGGTGTAAATTAGCTTTTCTCCATTAAAAGTTGAACGACTGTCTTGAATATAGTTGAAAAGCTCTTCTCCTTTAAGAAGGTCAAGTACTACCTGTGCTTCTAAAACACGACTTTTAGAAAGTAATAGATTTACTAGATTTCGATAATTATTTTCCACAGATTCTACATATTTTCTCTGTTGTTCTTTAGGTAATGTCTTTAATCCACCTCGAACTTCTTCAATTAAATTGATAGATTGTTTATAAAAGGTGATCGCGACTTCTGTCTTATTTTGTATGCGTAGTACATCACCTATTGAGCCAAGAATTGTTCGTTCTAATCCTTTTGAAGATACAAGCCTTGTATTGACTAATGCTTTCTCATAATTTTCTAGTGCAGCACTATAATTACCTTCATTGAAGTAAGAATCTCCGATCGAATTAAGTATACCTGCTTTGAACATAGAAGAACTTAATAGAAAATCTGATTCTGAGTTGGCAGATTTTTCTTGAGAAGATGCAGAGATTGGCATTCCTAATTCTTTTTGAATTTCTGGGAGCAATGTACTAAGAAGGAGTTTTTGCATCATAGACTTCGCTTGCTCATCACTACTATCACTAAATTCAAAAAAATCTCCAGCTTGAAGGGATGCTAGAGATTTTTCATAGTAATTTCGAGAGATCAGGCTATCCTTATAGTATTTCTTATATATTCCACCCATCATAAAATAGGCATAAGGTGTCGCAAATCGATTCTCATTTGTTGAGAGGACAATTTTTTTCACCATGTTCTCAGCACTTTTGTAATCACCCATTTGATAATATGTACCTGCATTTACCATTTCAGTGAAACTGCGCATAAATGAAATGCCTTTTGATGAAATATTAAATATGGAGTCAGATTTTAGAATTCTATCTTCTCCTAATTTTAAGATCGCTTCTACGCTGTCAAACTCATTTCTACATTCTAATATTTTTTCGTTAAAACAAAAATGTAGTCCTAGCTGGTAGTGAGATATAGATAAGCCAACTAAATTATTAGTCTCTTTAAATAGTTCTTTGGCTTGCTCAAGATTCTGAACATAAGCATTGGAATCATTTCGGGATAGCAAACTCAAGAAGCTTATCTGAACTCTTACGAATCCCTCTTCATTTTTTCTGCCAAGTTGACGATAAATTCCTCGTGCCTGGTTAAGATTATTAAATGCTTCAGAATACTTCTTAGACTTCATCAGCTCTAAAGTGCTATCAGTTAAAGTCTGTGCCCTTGCTAACGTTTCATCTGCTGTTTCTCCTATGACTAACTCAACTTTCCACAGATTAGTCACGCTAGAGCCAGACCGATCGTTTTTTATGATTCCTGTCGAGCAACTGAAGAGGCATGTTAAAAGTGAGACCTGAACAATTCTTCTACAAGTAAGCATAATTTATTTCCGAGAAGTCAAAGATAGTATTCCCACATCTATACATTTTATGCAGAAATTTTCTGGCTTATCAGGATTATTTTAAAATCCCGTGTTATCACGTAGAAGAGACTTGCTTATCTCATGGATCCTCCTACATGTTATTTGAAAGGAGTGAAATGGCGCGATCAGCAGGCGCATGATATTGACTTAATCCATCTCGCGCTTCTTGAGAGAGGTGATAAGCCATTTTGAGATAGATGTAGTAAGGTTGCAGCGATCGTCCAGCCCAATTCTCATCAATAATCTCTGCTAAATAGCCATTTAAAAAACAATAAAAAAGACGATCGCTACTTAGAACGATCGTCTTTTTTACTTAATTGAATCAACGTAACGAGTTAGCTGAACAGATTAATCTGACGACTTATTCGCCAACGTACGACGCTTCGTAATCATGCGATACGTCTCGATGATGTCACCTTCAGCCCAAGAGTTGAAGTTATCGATACCCACACCACATTCATATCCAGCATTGACTTCTTTGGCATCTTCTTTCATCCGCTTCAGCGAATCCAGATTGCCTTCAAAGACCTTGCTATTACCACGATGGACACGAACCTTACAGTTCCGAATCGCCTTACCGTTCTGTACGTAACAACCCGCAACAGCACCCTTGCCCACGGAGAACACAACTCGAACTTCCACTTGACCCAATGGTTCTTCAACCAGTTCAGGTTCAAGCAGACCTTCCATTGCCGCCTGGATATCATCCAAGAGTCCATAAATAATGTTGTACTCTCGGACATCAACACCAGCCCGATCGGCAGCCTGACGCGCACCCGTTGCTAGGGTTGTATTGAAGCCAATCAAGACGGCTTCGGAGGCTGCCGCGAGATCCACATCCGTTTCGGAAATTTCACCCGGTGCTGCAAACAAGACCCGCACTTGGACTTCACCTTGAGGCAATTGCTTCAGAGAACCCAAAATTGCTTCGACGGACCCTTGAACGTCGGCTTTAAGCACGATGTTCAATTCCTTCAGATCGCCTTCTTGCGCACGTCCAGAAATGGTGTTCAAACTGACACGACGCGACGACATCGCGGCCATCAAACGAGATTGACGTTTTTCATCAGCACGACTATCGGCAACGGCCCGCGCTTCTTTTTCGTCTTGATAGATTTGGAACTCGTCTCCGGCTGCGGGAACTTCGCCCAAGCCTAAGACTTCGACCGCAAAGGATGGAGTCGCGGCTTTTACCCGGTGACCCCGATCGTCTACCATCGCCCGAACCTTACCCAATGATGAACCTGCAACAATGATGTCACCCACTCGAAGCGTTCCGTTCTGGACCAAGAGGGTCGCCACGGAGCCTTTTCCTTTATCCAGATGGGCTTCGATTACCGTCCCACGAGCCGGACGATCGGGGTTGGCGGTCAAGTCTTCCACTTCAGCCACTAGCAGCAGCATTTCCAACAACTTATCAAGGTTGAATCCAGTGGTCGCACTGACCGGAACCATGACGGTTTGACCACCCCAGTCTTCCGCCAACAAATCATACTGGGTCAGCTCTTGCTTAACGCGATCGGGTTGAGCGGCTTCTTTATCAACTTTATTGATGGCGACCACGAGGGGAACGCCTGCCGCTTTCGCATGGCTAATGGCCTCAATTGTTTGGGGCTGCACACCGTCATCGGCAGCAACAACTAAAATCGCAATGTCCGTCACCCGTGCGCCCCGTGCCCGCATTGCTGTGAAGGCTTCGTGACCAGGAGTGTCCAGGAAGACCACTTGTTGCATTACGTCGTTGTGCATGACATCAACGTGGTACGCACCAATATGCTGGGTAATCCCACCCGCTTCACCTGCCGCGACCTTGGTCTTACGGATGGCATCAAGCAGAGAGGTTTTACCATGGTCAACGTGTCCCATGATGGTGATAACGGGCGGACGGCGGATGAGGCTGTCGGCATCGCTGAGTTCGACCATCTCGGTGACTTTGATGGCTTCGGATTGCTTCTCAGCCTTATCCACTAAGATTCCCATGTCTTCGCAAACTTGAGTCGCTGTTTTGACATCTAAGGTCTGAGTCACGGTAGCCGCAATTCCCTTCATAAAGAGATTGCGGATGATTTCAGTATCAGAAACAGCCATCATTTGCGACAGTTCTTGCACGGTCACGCTACCTGTAAGGGTAATGATTTCCGGCTTCTCCAACTTGACCGCACTCTGTTCACGCCGATCGCGGTTACGGGTAAAGCGATTGCTTCGACCACGTCCGCCAGAAGGCACCACTTTACTGGTGGGGGTTGGGGCGCTGGATGTGGTGGACGTACTTTTCGGTTTAGCAGGACGAGCTAAGGAAATAGTGACCTGCTCTGCCGACACGATCGCGTCATCATCATCAGAGATATCGATATCGTCGTCATCATCGTCTTCAACCTTAACGGTTCGGCGTTTGCCTTTGGCGGCTGCCGCTTTTGCCTTCTCAGGAAACTCACTCGTCTCTTCGTCTTCCCAAACCTTTTTACGGGCTTTCGGCGGAGTGGGTTTCGCAATCAACTCGACCCCAGCAGACGGAGCAACGGGGCGACTTGGGCGACTTTTTAACCCGATGGGCGCAGAACTATCTGCCGAGATCACATCATCATCCATGTCGATGTCGTCAACAGCCTTCGGACGGCGAAGCTCGACAATTTGAGGACGATTACCCTGGGAACTTTCGCTGGGACGGCCATCTAGCCGACGTTCACCGGGCGGCTTTCGACTTGGGGCACCAGGAGCAGCAGGTTTACGCGGTGCGCCACTCGGAACAGGTGCAGCGCCTTCAGCCCCAACAGGCCGCTCAGTTTTCAGTACTGGCTTGACACCAGGAGCGCTTGGACGAGGAGGCGCTTGCCGCTCGCCACCTTCACGAGGGGCACCACCTTCACGAGGGGCACCACCTTCACGGGGAGCACCACCTTCACGAGGTACAACCGCCCGAACTTCTTGGGTACGGGCAGATTCAGGACGAGCTTGGGGCTTCGTGGCCGCCGGAACCACAGGCTTAGCTTCACGGGGGGTGCGGGCAGGACGACCTTCTGCTGGAACACTCACAACAGAAGAAACAGCCTCAGGAGCAGCTTTGGGATTAGCGATTCCTTCCGAGGGCCTGTTAATGCGCGGTGGCTTGCTGGGCTGGGCTGGCTTGCTCGATTCACTGGGCTTCGCAGGTTCACTTGACTTAGGACCAGAGGCAGCGACTGGAGCCGACACCGAAGCGATCGTCGGGGGGCTTGACAATTCAGGCCGTTCCAGCTTTTCTTCTGCCCGTTGAACGGGACGGCGAATTTCTAATATTTGCTGTTTCTTCTGGTTACTCAAAGTTGCGTCATTCCTCGCGTCGTCAGTGGGTGGAGCCGTCTTACGGGGTTGTGCTGCCGGCTTTGGAGCCGAATAGGTTTTGGCAGCGTTGCGAATTGCCGTGGCTTCTTCTTCGGTAATGCTACTGCTATGGCTTTTCACGACAACTTTAATTTGATCGCAAATAGCCAAAAGATCACGATTTTCCAGGTCTAATTCCTTGGACAATTCATAGATTCTAAGCTTCCCATTATTCATGTTTGTTGAGTCCTCTTGGCAAGTGGAGATGGTGTTACATAAGTTATTTCGCCTTCTGTTATTTTGACTAAAACGACGTGCAAGTAAGAGAGAAATCAAATTCATGATTCTTTTTGACAGGATTGATCTCGGGTGAGATCGATCGAATCTACCTGCACTGAGGCTCTTGAAAGGAGCACTTCAGGTCATCAAGCAAAAGATTGGTCGGTGATACAGATGAGAAATCCGCAGATTCTTCACCTGTATCGAGCAGTATACAACACATTGTAATGGCTGAGTAATGGCTGATTCGCCCCCCGACCATGATGTGATGGCTAGATTGATGGCGCGCGAACGCTCCATAACATTGGGGATCGATGGCACTCACAGACTGAAGCCTAGATCTCAGGGGGAAGAGCCGACAACATTTTTTTGAGGGTTTGATACAAATCTTTTGGAACAGCCGTTTTAAGGGCACGACTGAGGCGGTCTTTCTTTTCGGCAGCGAGTAGACATTTCTCGGTTTGGCAAATATAAGCCGATCGGCCCATGCCGTGATTGATGGAAATTTCTCGATTATTTAATCGCACCATGCGCCAGAACTCTGATTTGTCAGCAAGACGACGGCAGCTAATGCAACAACGTTGATTAATAGTCATAACTTAAATTGTCATAACAATATTTCATGTAGGGTGCAAGAGCGTGATCCAACCTGAACCACGCTCCATACAAACGATCGGAAGTTAGTTGCGAGGGTTTTAGTCGAGTTTGCCCTCAATCGCTTCATCCATCCCATAAACTAGGGTGTCCGCCTCGTCTTGAGCTGCATCAGCGGACACATTATCGGCTGGTGCACCACCATCTAGTTCCGAGGTGTCTGGCTCTAATGCATCTGTGTCTAACGCATCAACATAATCCGAATCCAAGTCGGGTGCGATCGCTTCTGGTTGAGGCTCATCTTCATCCTCATAGTCGTCTTCATCGTCATACTCATCATACTGCTGACGAGACGCTTGCTCGGCGGCACGTGCATCTAGGACTAACCGAATACTTTCATCCTCGGCAGCATAGTCATACTTGTTGATGTCCTTAATGTCGATTTTCCAGCCCGTCAACCTAGCCGCAAGCCGGACATTTTGACCTTCTTTCCCGATCGCCAAACTCAATTGATCATCCTTGACCAAAACATGAGCCTGACGGCCCTCTGGATCCATCAAACGCACTTCCACTACCCGAGCCGGACTCAGAGCATTGGAAATGTAAGTTGAGGGATCGGGTGACCAGCGAATTACATCAATTTTTTCGCCCTTCAGCTCGTTGACCACCGACTGAATTCGCGATCCCCGCGCACCAATACAAGCTCCAACAGGATCCACATCACGCTCTAAAGTATCCACAGCGATTTTAGTACGGGGTCCCACAAAACGCGAAGGTGGATTCGCTTCACGAGCAACCGCCACAATCCGCACTACGTCATCCTGAATTTCAGGTACTTCATTTTCAAACAGATATACCACTAGGCCCGCATCCGCACGGGACACTAAGAGCTGGGGGCCACGGTGTGCGCCTTCGCTCACTTTTTTTAGATAGACCTTGAGCGTCGCATTTGCCCGATAATTGTCATTCGGAAGCTGATCGCGCTTGAGCAACTCTGCCTCGACTTCAGGCTGTCCAAAGCCACTGGTGACGGCCATAATCACCGACTGACGCTCAAAGCGTAGGATGCGGGCCTGAAGAATTGCGCCTTCGAGTTCTTGGAATTCCTCTTGGACCAGTTTGCGCTGCTGATCTCGCAATTTTTGGGCCAATACTTGCTTAGTCTGAATTGCAGCCATCCGACCAAATTCACTTTGTTCCGGCGTTACGTCCACGACCACCGCATCCCCGGCTTGGGCTTCGACCGCCACTTCTTGGACTTCTTTGAGATCAATTTCGTGGTCGATGCTGGTGACTTCTTCGACAATTGTTTTGGTCGCCAAGACTCTGAAGCCTTCTTCTTCGATGTCGAGTTCTACTTCAAAATGATTGAAATAGTCTTCATCAAAGGATGCGGTTTCTAAATGCTGCGTACGACGGAAACGCTCGTACCCTTTCATGAGGGCTTCTCTGAGAGCTTCTTGAACGGCGCTTTTAGGTAAGTTACGATCGCGGCTAATGCTCTCGATCATTTCCTTGAGGCCAGGAAGAGAAATACTAGACATTGGATGTCTCCGTTTTATTGAGTTTAAGGATATTGAATTGTCTGAAAAGCTTGGGACACAAAGCTAGGAGCTGAGGTCCGATATTGATAATTTGCAATCTGCTATTTTGGTCGCAGTTAGTCTTTGTCTGAGTTTTTCTTACGATCGTCAAGCTGAACTCGTTCAACGATCGATCGGGGTAATTGAACGGTGCGCCCCTTTTGACTCAGACGAATGAACTCTTCATCTCGGCCAATTAAAGTTCCCACCCATTCACGATGCCCTTCAAAAATTTCGGTCGCAGTGACCCAAACAAGAAAGCCTCGAAACGAGATGTATTCCCGATCGGTACTGAGGGCACGATCGGCTCCCGGACTGGACACCTCCAACACATAATTGTCAGGCATTCCGACCGGATTAGGCTTTTCCTCATCATCCAAATAGGCTTCGAGCGCCCGACTCATCCGAGTACAGTCCTCCATTCCAGTATCTTGAGTGAGATTACGAATATCGACTCGCAGTACCGGAGGATTTTGATTAGTCCGAAACACCGCCGATACGACTTCTAGCCCGAGGTTGTGAGCAACCGGGGCGGCCAATTCGAGGATGTGTGGAACGATCGGATGAGTCATAGGTTCAAAATCACAATTTGCGCAAAAAAAAGGGAGGCTATTCCCCACTTACCATGAAATGATAGATTTCATGAAGTCCGGCGATCGGCAAATGGCAGCCTTTTTTAGAGAACTACCCTTGCTGAACCGTCATTGTAACGGATTCTCGGAATAGATGGGAGCCTCAGACAATGCATAATCTAAATCAACCGACTGGCCCAATCACTAATCCACACGACTCAATTAATTTACAAAGCTCAATCGCAACCGCTGCCGTCCATCCGATCGTCTCGGCAGACTGGCTGAGGCTTCACCTAGATGATTCCAGTGTTGTCGTAGTCGATTGTCGATTTTCTCTGATGGAACCTGCCGCTGGCCGCAAACAATACGATATAAGTCATATCCAGGGCGCACATTATCTCGACCTCAACCAAGATTTATCAAAGAACCTACAAGCCCACGGCGGTCGGCATCCCTTGCCCGATGTCCACACCTTCAGCTCAAAACTACAGGCCATGGGGATTGATGATGATACTTGGGTTGTGCTGTACGACTCCGCCCGTCTGTCCTATGCCGCTAGAGCTTGGTGGCTATTACGGTATCTGGGCCACGATCGGACCTTGCTCTTGAATGGCGGGTGGCAAGCCTGGACCGGAATGCACTACCCCATCACGAAAGAGTTACCCCCGGAAAAGTTGGGCAACTTCATCCCTGTTGTTCAATCGGATTGGACTGTTGATATTAATTACGTTAAAGCCTCTATGAATGCTCCCGGCAGCGTGCTGATAGATTCGCGGGAAACAGTCCGGTACCGGGGCGATCGCGAACCGATTGATCCGATCGCTGGTCATATTTCAGGAGCCATCAACTATCCCTGGCAACAGGTCACAGACGAGCGCGGATACATTAATGCCGAACTCCAAGCCGATCGGTGGGCCAGTTTAAAAGACAGCCTAGAACATAATGACAAAACCGAAATCATCGTCTACTGCGGGTCGGGCGTTACCGCTTGCGTCAATTTACTGTCCCTATCGCTATCGGGACACCACGCCAAACTCTATGTCGGCGGCTGGAGCGACTGGTGTTCTTACCTTTAGAAGATTTTATTTTTAAAAGATTGGAACATTAAAATTAAACCCCAACCCAAAAAACCAGCTATTCGGTTCGATTCGCTTTTCACTGGACACCCCCATACTTCGGCCACCAAAGGCATTGAGCGACATCCGATCGTTCAACTCATAGCTCAAGTGCGCACCCAAATAATGAGAAACATCATCCCGCGATTGCTGAGTAAAGTGTGTCCAAGATGTTTGATAATCAAGTCCCGCTTCCAGGCGAGGTGAAAGCTTGTAGCTAAGGGAAATCTTTCCCCCATTCACCAACCGATCGTATTTTTCAATGTCGCCCGTAAGATTCCAGCGAAATTGATAGCCTGTGATGAGTTTAAGAGAAGGGCTAAGAGGATCTTGGCGCGTTAGATCAAATCGCAGCGAATGTTCATTAAAAAATCGCACGCCCTGAAACAAGTTTTTCACCTCTTCCTTGGCCGCCGTCAATTGTTGATAGCTCCAACCAATTTCACCACTCAACCGAGAGGTCAACTGCTGATAAAGTCCCACCTTCAGTCGTAAGTCGTCATAGTTGAGCCGAGAAATTGTCCCATAACGAAGAATATTAGACTCCGCCAACACTAGCAAATAGGTTGTGGGTCCAAGGGGCGGCAAATAATACAACGACAACCGCGCCCGCACTGCACCGTCTGTTCGTAAGGGAATTGAAGAAAAGACATTGTTGGTCTGAAAATAATCAAAATGTCCCAATAGATATAATGATGTCGCACGGGGCGGCGCAGGGGGAGGACTCGAGGGCGGAGTTTCACGAATTTTGATGGTTCCCAGTTCTGGATCTGAGCCAGGTTCGAGCGGTTCGTCGATCGTAGGGGCAGTCTCAGACGGAGCAATGGGGACAGGCTGAGGCGTAACGGGCTGGGGCGGAAGGGGCAGCGATCGTAAAATCCCCAGTTCAGGATCTGAGACAACTGGAACTTTGGGCTTTACTAAATTAATGGTGGGATCAACTTTTGGAGCGAGTTTAAACTCAACTTTTGGCTCGACACGAAGATCTAGCTTAGGCAATTCCGGCTTCAGCGGTTGTTGCGGACGATCGGGGATCTGAGAAGGCTGATCCGCAATAGGCGTGTTAGTGGTTGGATTAGGCAGAACCACTGGATTGTCAGCCAATGTTACCCACGGTGTAGCCATCACTAAGACCATTGGCCCAACTGTGATCGTCAGAGACCGACCAAAGGCCATCGCCGCCGCCCCACTCAGGCACCAACGCAACGATCGCAACTGTCGGGGAAATTGGGATCCCTCGATCAAGCTCGAATATTTCGTCATATCGCCACATTCGCCTCTACGACCATTCCTTAAGCTCCCCCTATCCGCCATCTTATTCATTATTTTGAAATCAAGCTAGCCATTTCCCATCTCTGTACTTATACTGAGGAGGCGAATAGATAATCATACGCAAAAATTGATGATTAGCACTTTAATTATGTAAAAAAGTATCTAAGGACCAGCAGAAACGCGCAAAACTAGCCGATCGCAATGGTCTAGTCCAGTGTTTTCACCCAGTTTAGAGGTCTGAAGTATCAAATCTGGTATTTATCATCACAGGGGTAATTTACTATTGTTGCAAAATTTATACATACTTCTATCGCGTCTACTAATGACAGAATATTGCCAAGAAAATTTGAACGAATCGAAATAAGTCATATTTCATCGTTTCCTCCTAACTCTTAGAGATTCTAGGATTTATTTTCAAAAACTCACTGCTCACTCGCTAATAACTAGTCGCCAGTTGCTGGAGTTGTCCTATATGTACGATCAAATCAAATTTCCTCGAAAATGGCTACGCCTCGTCATTCTAACGACCTTTAATGGAAGTTTGATTTTGGGCAGCACTCCAGCATTTTCCGAACCCATTCCCCTAACCCAAGCCACTTTACGCAAAGTAGTAAATCGGGTTGACATACTTCTGACTAGTGAATTACTCCGCAGTGCCCAAGTCAACGATCGGCTGAGCAACTCTGGCGATGCAGTCAAAACGCAACGAGCATCCCGCACAGAACTAAAATTTAATGATGGAACCTTGGCCAAGGTCGGAGAATTAGCGACCTTTCGCTTCACGCCCAACACTCGCCGCTTTGAATTAGGTAATGGGACTTATTTATTTTTAGTGCCTCCCGGTCGAGGTAATACTGAATTTAATACTCCTAATGCTAAGGCAGGTGTCAAAGGATCCGCACTTTTTATTCGCTACATTGAAGAAAGTAACACCACTATCATGGGGGCATTAACGAATAATCTCCTTGGTCCCATGGATATTACGGTAGGGGGCAAGAAGCAGGATTTGTATGCAGGTCAAATGGTAGTTGCGATTAAAGATCGGATCGATCGCATTCAGACCTTCGATTTAACGACATTTTTTCAAACGAGTCCGATGTATCGAGACATCGATCTCACGGATCCACATTTACAGGCAGTACGTCAGGAAATGGCGGATGCTATTACCACTCAAGTGGCTGCAATCGGAGCATTGCCCATTCAAGTTGCAACTACATTCAAACCTCGAATTTCTTCTGATCCAGCATCAAGTGTGCCAAGAAAAGAGTCAACCGAGGCTCGCGAAATTCTCAACGATCCCAATCGCAACCAGCCGATCGTTCAACCAGATCCGCCAAATTTAGTTGAACCGCCGATCGTTCAACCCGCTCCGTCGAACATAAAGGATCCGATCGTTACTCCTCCGACAACGATTCCACCTGTTACTCCTCCGATAACGATTCCACCTGTTACTCCTCCGACAACGATTCCACCTGTTACTCCTCCCCACCTGTTACTCCTCCGATAACGATTCCACCTGTTACTCCTCCGATAACGATTCCACCTGTTACTCCTCCGATAACGATTCCACCTGTTACTCCTCCGATAACGATTCCACCTGTTACTCCTCCGATAACGATTCCACCTACCCCAGCTGCTATTCCATAATCTGCCAATTTCCGCATATAAAAAGCGCCTCAGGATTCCGAGACGCTTTTTATATCAGTTCAATTGGCTCCTTCTAAACTGGAGCAACCCGCTTTTTCAATGACTCCGATCGGAGCTTAGCCGTTTCATTCTCAGGTTCTATAGCCAACGACTGATCATAGGCTTCGATCGCTTTAGTCGTTAGATTTTTCTTCTCATAAACATGACCTAAATTATTCAACGCAATTACATAATCAGGATAATTTTTAAGCGCATCTTTATAGTGACGAACGGCAAGATCATACTGTTCTTGAGCAAAATGAGCATACCCTAACGCATTATAAACCGCCGCCACATCGGCACCATCTAGTTCTCGTTTCTTGATGGCTTTCTGAAATTGAGGAATCGCTTGAGCAAACAGTTTTTTATCTAAATAAACACTTCCCAACTCATAATGCTCTGCTGCCGTTCCATCACCATCCTTAAGCTTTTCTGTAAGTCGTGCCAGTGCGCCTTCTAACTTACGAGTTTTGATCACTTCCTTCAGGACGCTGATCCCAGCCGCAATCAGAATCACCACCAAAACAGCGATATAAACAATAGGAGAATATTCTTTCATGGGTCGATCGCAGTTTCTACAGAAATAATTGAATGCATCGAAATCAAGATGCACTTGACTATCTTATCATCGCAATTCCGCGCCTTCACTGTGCGTTACATTCATTACTAAATAAAATAATTTGGACGAATAAATACAATGGCCTAAGAATCCAAATTCCATCGCTGCCATTGTTCTCGCAACCATCCCGATCGCTGCCAACGATCGACCACACCGTTGACTTTTGCCCGCAATGATGAATGTTGCAATCCTTTCGGCATCGCGATCGCCATAGGATAGGAGCCAAACTCCTCCGGCAACAACCGCAAATCAGCATCCTTTTGCATGGCATCCAGTACCATTACCCGATCGCCTGCCAACGCCTGCACTTGACCCGATCGAAACTTAGACCAACCGTCTGCATAGTTCTCCACCTCGACTAATGTCAAACCCAAACGCTCCGACATCAACGCATCCATCGCACTAGAGTTTTTCAAAACCGCCACCGATCGTCCCCGAAGATCGCGCATCGTTCTGACTAAATTATTCGGAGACGGATTATTCTGTATCACAATGGCCGATCGTTCAAAATAGTAGGGTGCACTAAACTCAACCCAACGCGATCGTGAAGCCGTTGCTGTTATCGATGCGATCGCAATATCAACCTGCCCATCCGCCACAACTCGTAATCGATCGAAATTCGGTACCGGAATCAACTTGACCGCATCGCGTTTACCCAATAACTCCAAGGCCAAGGTGTGAGCCATTTCTACTTCAAACCCAGACCAATTGCCCACCGCATCACGAAAACTCAAGGGAAACCGATCGCCGTGAACGGCCACCAACAAAAAACCACGATCGCGAATCGTCTCTAAATCGGCGGTATTCCCTGGCAATATCGTCACTAATACTGCGCCTAGGCTCACGCCAAACATCAAACACCATCCATACATCGATCGTTTTCGCCCCATTAATTCATTCCTGCGCGATCGAAAAACTAAAAAATAAGGGACAGTGCCAGAAACTCTAACACTATCCCCATAAAAATTAATCTCAAAAATTACAGATCTTCTGTAATTCTGACGTTAAGCTGCTTTCGCCAACTCAACAACTTTCGCAAATGCGGTCGGGTCAATTACGGCCAACTGAGCCAGCATTTTGCGGTTGATTTGGATGTCAGCTTTTTTCATCTTGCCGATCAATTGGCTGTAGCTGATCCCATTGATCCGGGCTGCTGCATTAATCCGAGCGATCCACAGGCGACGGAAATCACGTTTCTTTTTACGACGATCGCGATACGCATTCCGTAGCGCTTTCATCACCTGTTGGTTAGCTACGCGAAAGAGGCGTGAATGTGATCCACGGAAGCCTTTCGCCAGCTTCAAAATTTTATTACGACGTTTGCGGGCTACATTACCGCGCTTAACACGAGCCATGAGTTTCCTCTACATTTGGGGATAGGTCATTGGTAAATAAGCAACGTTCAAACAGGTAGAACCGAAATTCTAAATGTCAAACTTGCCACGATCGGGAACCAGGCAGTAGAAAAGCCCTAGCCCAAATCGATTGGATCACCTTATAAATAAGGCAACATCGTACGAACGTTAGCAGCATCGCCTTCAAACACAACGTTATAACCAGCAAGACGACGCTTACGGCTAGGGCTTTTGTGTTCCAAAAGGTGGGCACGGAACGTACTCCGACGGAGAATCTTGCCAGTTCCAGTCACTTTAAAGCGCTTGGCAGCAGATTTGCGAGTCTTTAACTTCGGCATGACAATATCCAAATTCACACAGTTCTATATTCTACCCCATAAGAAGCATGTTTTAAGCTAATGATTCAAACTACACAGCAATTCCAAATTCGGAACGGGGTTCAAGCTCTAAAATTTTTGAATTTCTGCCACATAACGATTGAGATGAGCCGCCTGAGATAAGCCGCCGTAGATAACCTAGAACGCTCATGTGATCTAATCGGCAGTCTGCTCCATCAATTTATTATGCCGCGATCGACTCCACCCGATATTCTCATGCTTCTAGAGGGATCTGTAATTTCAGGTCTTCGGTCAAAGGCAGCATCTCAAATTACACCATGGATGTAGGGTTTTGAATCGCGCCAGTACTTTGGGAGGTTTTTGCTTAATCAGGCTTTGAAGGAAGCCGTTACTCTGCGATCAGTGGTAGAGCCTGCCTACCTAGCAAAACCGCTTTCTGCCAGAAAATGAAGAAAACCAGCTAGCTGCAAGGCTTCTGGTTTCAGGATTAGATCTCAAATGGGTTCTATAGCATCTAGAATGCTTCTCGAACGTCGAGGTGGGGCTGCTCTCTAGTAGTTATGAAATCGTCAGAGAATTGCTCTAAGGGACTTGCCAACAAATAGAACCCCAGCGATACTAGAGAAGTCGGAGTAGATCATTGATGCTTCACTGACAAAATTCTGACGTCTTGGGGTGCGTAGTATGATCTTCAGCGAATCTATCCAATCCACCCTGAAAGAT
>JAPLHZ010000096.1 GCA_026389365.1 Cyanobacteriota bacterium | reverse complement strand
GCTTTCTGAGAAGGTTTGTTGGCAAACCGGACAAAGATAGCGTTGATGTCCGTTGGGCATCTTGCCGTGTTTATGGGCTTTAGGATGATCACACAAAGGGCATTGAATGGATGAGTTGGAGATCAGAGATTCTCTCTACTCCAACAATCCCACCTTTCTTTAACGCACTACCGTGATTATCTGCCATGAATACTTTGTGAACAGGATTTTATTGTTTTATAAAGTTTATGTAAAGACACGTAGATTTAGTGGCGGCGATCGGCTAGATTGTATAAAGTTTATGTAAAGACACGTAGATTTAGTGGCGGCGATCGGCTAGACGGAATACTTTGAATTGAATGCTATCAGTCCAACACAATTTATTTCAGATCAACCGCCTGAGTCAGTTGCAAAACCACAAGCCATAAAATCCATGTCTGTTGAAAAGCTCACCCCCGCTCCTGCTCCTCAATGTGGAGTATACGCACCCTACTATCCCCAAGCTAGCAAAAAGCAAATCCTGCCCTTTGCCATCAGCTTATATCAACGCGGAAACCTGGAAGGCCAACGCAACATTGAGGGCGGCGAAAGAATCTCATTCATCGCGACTTGGAACGTTTCAAACTTACCAGCGGATCTCTGTCGTTGTCGGATTCAGTTCGATGGGAATGCGGATTTGAGCTACGAAGTCATGTTGGCAAACTTTGAGTTTGTAGACTTTTTGATTGATGTCATTTTCACCTACCGTCGTAGCCGCATTTCAGACTTTTCTCAATCCTTCTATCGTCGTCTGTTACGTCTAGATGAGCAGCAGGCTGCGGCTTAGGAGCTATTTTCGATAAGATTAATACGACTTCTAAAAAATATCCTCCCCCAGTCCACCCGGCAGTAAATTGGGTTGCAGCGCCAAAGCACCGTATTCTTCGGTACTTTGGCGCTGCTTGTGATAGCTAAAGGGCGGAATATAGGTCTGAAGCTTCCAGGATTTTTTAGTGCCGTCAACTCTACATAAAAAAGCACCGATCGACTCAACCAATCTGCCGCATTTCGCCAAGCAAATTTAGTCAACCCGATCGGTGCTTTTAATTAATCAATTACTCACTCACGCGTGCCCGAGATGTAACCCGTTGACGAGTTGCACGTTTGACGATAGGTGTTGTCGCACCGCCAGCTACCGTACTAGATACAGCATTAACGGCCTCACCCGGATTGACTGCGTTCCCAGTATTAAGCTCATTCACCGTATCAACCGTGTTGAGTGGATTAACCGCACTGACCGCTTCAACCGAAGAAACAACTCTAGCCGCCGCTCTCACCTTAGGAATCACACCTGTGCTCTGGATGCCGTCCGACGCAGACTTGACCGAATTGCCGCCCATGGTTCCTGGGGTAGCAGGGCTTTGCAACAGGAAGACCACTAATGGACTGCTCTGCACTTCACGACGCAACACCCGTTGAACATCACGCTCAATTTGATATTGCAATCCAGCCCAATCCACATCCACTTGTCCGCCATCTTTAATCGGGCGAGCAAACTCAGACCACCGATCGCGCAGAAGCACTTCCATGCCCGCTTGGAGTTTGAGTTGAAGGGCTTCCGTCGGCAATGTAGTCACCACCCCACGAATATGGACTTCAGGACGAGTCATCAACTTGCCATCCCACCCAACAGTCGCCGCCACGGTAACAACACCATCACCGGCTAAATGTTGACGCTCTTTCAGAACCCGATCGTCCACGATTCCAGATCTGGACGTATCCATGAGTTCAATTCCAGAGGGAACCTTGTCGCCCTTAGAAATGCTGTTTTCACGCAATTCAATGGTGTCGCCATTATCAATAATGATCATATTTTCCGCCGGAATGCCCATGGACTGGGCTGTCTGGGAATGCTTCACCAACATGCGATGTTCACCATGAACAGGCAAGAAGAATTTAGGCTTGGTCAAGGCGATCATCAGTTTTTGATCTTCTTGGCACCCATGACCCGAAACGTGAATTCCCGCTTCACGGCCATAAACAACCTTCGCACCCTGCATCATCAATCGATCGATCGTATTCACAACCGAGATGGTGTTACCAGGAATTGGGTTAGCACTGAAGACAACCGTATCGCCTTCACGAATTTTAATTTGACGATGTTCTTGATTGGAAATCCGAGTCAGCGCCGACATTGGCTCGCCTTGAGATCCGGTGGTCAAAATCACCAATTTATTATCAGGAATCCGGTTGACCGCATTAATCGGAACCATGGTTTCATCTTTGCACTTTATATAGCCAAGATTCCGCGCATGGGCAATCACGTTCAACATCGATCGGCCCAATACTGCCACAGACTTGCCATATTTTTCCGCCAATTCCAGAATCATATTGACCCGGTGAACCGACGACGCAAACGTGGTGATGATCAAGCGGCCTTCCGCCTGCATGTAAATCTTCTCAAGGTTTGGAAATACTGCACGCTCCGATGGAGTAAAGCCCGAAAGCTCAGAATTTGTAGAATCGCTGATCAGGCACTGGACACCTTTTTCACCGTATTCTGCCAGACGCTGAATATCAAAGGTTTCACCATCCACCGGAGTATGGTCGAATTTGAAATCTCCGGTATGGATCACAATCCCAACCGGAGTATGAATCGCGACGGTGAAGCTGTCCGCCATTGAGTGGGTGTTCCGAATAAATTCAACAAGAAAGTGCGTTCCAATGCGAATGAAGTCACGTGGTCCAACCCGGCGCAATTCAGTCCGATCGGCCACCCCCGCTTCTTGTAATTTCCCTTCAAGCAATGCCAACGCCAATCTTGGGCCGTACATCACAGGAATGTCGATTTGTTTTAGGTGAAATGCAATCCCGCCGATATGGTCTTCATGGCCGTGGGTAATCACCATGCCTTGAATTTTGTGCTGATTTTCCCGCAGGTAAGTCATGTCGGGCAAGACAATATTGACACCATGCATTCCATCGGTTGGGAAGGCAAGTCCGGCATCAAGCAGCATAATCTCGTCGCCATATTCAAACACGCAGGTATTCTTACCAATTTCGTGTAAACCGCCGAGGGGAATGATTTTCAGCGCATCGCTGGTGTCGCGTTTAACGATTGTTCTAGGCTCGCCTGCTTTAACGAGAGGTTTTGCACCCCCGCGAGTGACAATCTTACGATCGCTGGTTTCAGACTTAGTAATTGCGGGTTTGGGAGTACGATCGAGGGTCATAGAGGAATTCTCCGAAAAGGATGTATTAGTAGATTCAGACATGGACTTTTTGATTGGAATCGAATTCGGCATTGGTGTTTTATTCGTAAATTAAGAAAGGGGTGAAAACGAGATAGGGCTTACGATCGGAGGATTGGTATAACGATCGGCTCAACCCAAAGCGTTATACCAATCCTAAATATCTGCCAAGTGGATAAAGAAAAAGATCTTCAAATAAGCTTGAGTTCTTTCATGACCCGCTGAAGCTCAATTACAACGTCATTGGGCACATCACAAAGCGGTAAACGGCATCCACCAACTTCCCAGCCCATAAGTCGCAGAGCGGCTTTGAGAGGAATTGGGTTAGCGGTGAGAAACAGAGATTTAAATAAGGGCAACAGTTGGGCGTGAATTTGACTGGCCTGAGCTACTTGACCTGTTTCAAAATGCTGGATCATTTTCTGAAGAAGATTTCCCGTCAAATGACTGGCTACACTGACAACACCGCAGCCCCCGATCGCCAATATCGGTAAGGTTAACGAGTCATCCCCGGAATAAATTCCAAATTCAGGCGGAGTCGATCGCCGAATGTCACTGGCTTGATCTAGGCTACCACTGGCTTCTTTAATGGCGACAATGTTTGAAACTTCAGCTAACCGCATTACGGTTTCAGGAGCCAAGGACTGCCCCGTACGTCCTGGAACGTTGTAAAGCATGATGGGCATGTCAGGAACCGCCGCTGCGATCGCCTTGAAATGCAAATATAGTCCTTCTTGAGGCGGCTTATTGTAGTAAGGCACTACTTGAAGCGATCCATCTAAGCCTAGAGTGTGGGCTTTTTGGGTGGCTAAAATAGCTTCAGAAGTACTATTTGAACCCGTTCCAGCCATGACCTTCGCCTTGCCCGAAACCGCCTTCTGGACCACTCGAAACAATTCAAACTCTTCATCCCAAGACAGTGTGGGAGATTCGCCCGTCGTTCCACATACCACTAAGGTATCAGTCCCATTTTCAGCGAGATGCACTGCAAGTCGCTCAGCCACTTCATAATTAACCGTACCATCGGCGGAAAATGGGGTCACCATTGCCGTCAATACTCGTCCAAACTCTGTTTTCAAGTTCGTCACACTCAAGATCTACTCCTTAAACCCAAGTCTCGGAAAACCTCAAGATTGAGGTTTCAGCCAACCTTTTTCAATTAACAACTCTGCAATCTGGACAGCATTCAGTGCTGCACCTTTACGGATTTGGTCCCCGCACAACCACAGGTCCAAACTGTTCTCATGGGATATATCTTGACGGATTCGCCCCACCAGTACAGCATCTTTTCCGCTGGCATCCATCGGCATAGGGAAATAATTTTTCTGCCAATTTTCTACCAGTTCAACTCCCGGCGCTGTTGCTATCAGCTCCCGAGCCTTCGATAAATCAAAGGGCCGATCGAATTCCAAGTTTAAGGCTTCTGAATGTGCCCGTAAAACTGGGACTCTCACACAGGTTGCAGTAACGCGTAAATCTGGCTCACCAAATATTTTACGTGTTTCATTCACCATTTTCATCTCTTCTTCGCAATAATTATTTTCCAGGATTGGAGAATTGTGCGGGAATAGATTAAAGGCTAGCGGATAAGGCAAGATTTCAGCCTGAGGCGCTTCACCATTCAAAATAGCTTGCGATTGTAGCTTCACTTCTTCCATTGCCCGCGCCCCAGCCCCACTAGCCGACTGATAGGTGGCCGCTACAATCCGACGAATCGGTTGCACTTGGTGGAGGGGGTAAACGGCAACTGCCATTAATATGGTAGTGCAATTTGGATTTGCAATGACGCCATTATGCCCTTTGGCGGCGATCGGATTAACTTCCGGTACAACCAACGGAACCTCAGCATCCATCCGAAATGCACTGGAATTATCAATCATTACAGCACCCGCCGCAACAATATCCTTCACCCACTGCTTAGAGATAGAGCCACCCGCAGATGCGAGAACAATATCCACACCTTTGAAAGAATCCGATGTAACAGCTTCAATGGTGAGGGGTTGGCCTCTGAACATAAGTTGGCTGCCCGCCGATCGGGGAGAGGCCAGTAACTTCAACTCAGCAATAGGGAAGTTACGTTCCTCAAGTAACTCAAGTAACTCAGTTCCCACCGCACCAGTCGCGCCCAAAATGGCGACGCGATACAATTGACTCAAACTAAACCTCCTATCATTCATCCGGTTGGATTGGGTTGAGCGCTGAGATCCGTGAAGCGATGCTGGGGATCTTCAAAGCGATAAAGCAAAATTTTAATCTGAAACCGAAGGCCTATTAGTAATAACTTATCAATAATTTCCTAACTGTTTCTTGTTTCTAAGTATAACGGATCTTTATCCTAGAATTTGACAAATTTGACAAATTCTAAGGGGGGGGGGAGAGCTTCCGGTACTCATAAGGATTATCCCGATCGTCAAAACCCGTGTCAAAACCTTTAGAGAAACATCCTTACTAAGTATTCTTAATTTAAGTAACATCGGTCAACCTGTCCCCGACATGGGATAGGATAAAAAGTCGCAATCCCCGACTATCTAAAGTTAATATATAGCTACCACGATGAAAGTTACCCAGGAAAAATTGCCCGCCAGCCAAATCGGTTTAGAAATCGAAATTCCGGCGGAAACGACGAAAAAGGCGTACGAAAGCACGATCCAGAAGTTCATGCGCCAAGCCAATATACCTGGGTTCCGGAAGGGGAAAGTTCCTCGTCAGGTCATTGTGCAACGCTTTGGCTCCATGGGAATCAAGGCGACATCCCTAGAAGATTTGGTCGATCAGTCCATTAAAGATGCGATCAAACAAGAAAATATTGCAGCGATCGGAAACTTCCAACTGAAGTCCGATTTTGAAGAACTTGTCGCTAACTACGAACCCGGCAACGCTTTGGTATTCAAGGCTGCTGTCGATATTCAGCCCGAGGTTAAACTCGCTCAACATAAAGGACTGACGGTTCAAGCTGAAGACGTGAAGCTAGATCCAGCCCGGATTGAGGAATCAATTGATGGCTACCGTAAACGCCTTGCAACCTTAGTCCCGATCGAAGACCGTGCAGCCATCATGGGGGATGTCGTCGTCGTTGATTATCATGGCGTTTACACTCCCGAAGGTGGTGAAGAAACCGATGTCCCAGGCGGCCAAGCGGAAGATTTCACGTTGGATCTTGAAGAAGGTGGATTTATTCCCGGCTTCATTGATGGCATCATTGGCATGAATGTTGACGAAACGAAAGATGTCATTGCAACCTTCCCAGAGGACTATCAAGAAGAAGCTCTAGCAGGTCAAACAGCGACCTTTAAAATGACGCTGAAGGAACTCAAAGGTCGGGAACTGCCAGAGGTAAACGATGAGTTTGCAAGTGAACTCACTAATGGTGATGTGCCGACGATCGCAGAACTTCGCAGCAACATGGAAAGCAACTTCCAGCGCGAAATCGACGATCGCAACAAACAGAACAAGGAGACCGCCATCCTAAATGAACTGCTGAACCACATCGAAGTCGAGATTCCTGAAACCTTACTAGACCGGGAACTGAACTACATGCTGTCTCAGACGGCGATGCAGTTCCAGCAACAGGGCATAGACGTCCGTCAGATCTTCACCCAAGACATGATTCCCATGTTGAAAGAACGATCTAAACCTGAAGCGATCGATCGAATTAAGCGCACCTTAGCCTTAGGCGAAGTCGCGAAAATCGAAGGTTTGAAGGTCGATGAGGCAGCATTCACCAAGCGTTATAACGATGCACTTGAAGAAATGCGCGGCGAAGATATTGATCCAAAGCGTCTGAAAGAAGTTCTGAGCGAAGACATGCTCAAAGAAACAATTTTGGAATGGATCGAAGCCAACTGGACCCTAGAAATGGTTCCTGAAGGCACCCTCAAACCTGTTGTCGAAGAAACTGAAGCCTCTGAAGCCGTCGTCGATGTGGAATCCGAAGACGCATAATCGAACGCTATCGTGGCGATGAACTAAAATCCTTCCTCCAATTTAAATCGGGGGAAGGATTTTTAAAGTAATTCTCTGAATTCGGGAATTCCCCATTGATTCAGCCAACAGTTCTCAAAGAACTAAGGCATAATGAATGAAAATAAGCGACCTAATCCCTTAATTGGACCCTTCTGACTCCTATGATTTCTCAATCTGCCGGCTACGACCTCACGAGCACTTCTCGCCATCAGGAGATTATTTCCTCCACCGTCGTTCCCATGGTGGTCGAACAATCTGGACGTGGAGAACGGGCATTTGACATCTATTCTCGCCTTCTGCGCGATCGGATTATTTTCCTGGGAACTGATGTCAATGACACCATAGCCGATTCAATCATTGCGCAAATGTTATTTCTCGAAGCGGAAGATCCAGAGAAAGACATCCAGCTTTATATCAATTCTCCTGGCGGATCCATCACCGCAGGCATGGGCATTTATGACACCATGAATCAAGTCCGTTGTGATGTGGCGACTATTTGTTTTGGATTGGCCGCAAGTATGGGAGCGTTCTTGCTATCCGGTGGGGCCAAGGGCAAACGCATGTCACTACCAAGTTCCCGCATCATGATTCACCAGCCCTTGGGTGGCGCGCAGGGACAAGCGGTGGACATTGAGATTATGGCCCGCGAAATTCTTTACCATAAGAGTACGTTAAACAGCTTGATGGCAAATCATACCGGGCAGCCGCTCGAAAAAATTGAGGAAGACACTGAACGCGACTTTTTCATGTCTGCCGAAGAAGCCCAAGCTTATGGTTTGATCGACTCTGTGATTTATCGTCACGATCGGGTCGGAGTTCCACAGCTTTCTCTCGTCTCCTAATAAGACAACGACGACCCTCAAGTTACGGAAAACACAAATCTTTATCGAACCGATCGTTGTACGAGGTTAACAGTCACGATGCCTAAAACCTACGATTCACACTTGAAATGTTCATTCTGTGGAAAATCACAAGAACAAGTCCGCAAGCTCATTGCGGGTCCTGGTGTGTACATTTGTGACGAGTGTGTTGACCTGTGCAACGAGATCCTAGATGAAGAACTGTTTGACGGGGGTAGCTCTCCCCAAGCTGTCCCTCGTCGTGACCAACAACCTGAAAGGCAAAAAGTCCGCACCACGCCCATCACTATGGGTCAGATTCCCAAGCCAAAAGAGATTAAGAAACATCTTGATCAGCATGTCGTCGGTCAGAATGAAGCCAAAAAGGTACTTTCTGTCGCAGTCTACAATCACTACAAACGGCTTACCTATCTGGAATCCCACGGAGAAGAAGGCAAACCTGAAGATGCGATCGAACTCCAAAAATCAAACATTTTACTCATCGGACCCACCGGATCGGGCAAGACCTTACTGGCCCAAACCTTAGCGAATATTTTGGACGTGCCGTTTGCGGTGGCCGATGCAACAACCCTAACCGAAGCGGGCTATGTGGGTGAG
Organism: Cyanobacteriota bacterium; assembly: GCA_026389365.1. GTDB lineage: Bacteria > Cyanobacteriota > Cyanobacteriia > Leptolyngbyales > Leptolyngbyaceae > JAAFJU01. Next base: position 7,541 of record JAPLHZ010000096.1, on the reverse strand, counting down.
GATGTTGAGAACATTCTTTTGAGACTTCTTCAAGTTGCTGACCTAGATGTTGAAGAAGCACAGCGTGGCATCATTTACATTGACGAAATTGATAAGATTGCCCGCAAGAGCGAGAACCCGTCCATTACCCGTGATGTCTCTGGTGAGGGAGTTCAGCAAGCGCTGCTGAAAATGCTAGAAGGGACAATAGCCAATGTGCCGCCCCAAGGGGGACGGAAGCATCCCTATCAAGATTGTATCCAAATCGATACCAGCAATATCTTATTTATTTGCGGCGGTGCGTTTATGGGGCTGGACAAGATTGTCGAGCAACGCATTGGTAAAAAGTCTATGGGATTTATTCAGGTCGGCAAAGACGGCATTTCGGCAGAGAAACGATCGTCAGACATGTTGAAAAACATGCAGGCGGACGATGTTGTAAAATTTGGCATGATTCCTGAATTTATCGGTCGGATTCCGGTCGTAGCAACCCTTGAATCTCTGGATGAAGAGACGCTGATGGCCATTTTGACTGAGCCAAAAAATGCTCTAGTTAAGCAATATCAAAAACTAATGCGCATGGACAATGTGCAGTTAGAGTTTCGATCGGATGCCATTAAGGCGATCGCCTCTGAAGGATTCCGACGGAAAACGGGTGCGCGGGCGCTGCGGAGTATCGTTGAAGAAATTATGTTGGACATCATGTACGAAGTCCCGTCCCGTAAGGATTTGACTCGCTGCGTCATTACCCGTGACATGGTAGAAAAACGATCGACTGCGGAACTTATTGTTCATCCCTCGTCCTTACCCAAGCCTGAGTCTGCCTAAATGCCATTGTTCAACGTTCGAGGCTGTGATACCTACTACGAATGGATTACGACAGAATCTGGAGAACGCACCGATCGGCCCGTCCTAGTGTTCTTACATGGCTGGGGTGGATCAGGACGGTATTGGCGATCGACGGCTGAGGCGATGAGCGATCGCTATGATTGTTTGATTTATGATTTACGTGGATTTGGTCGCAGCAAAATTATTGATGGTGATGAGCCGATTGCCTACAGCCTAAAATCCTACGCCGACGATTTGGATGAACTATTGACGACATTACAAATCGATCGGGTTTCGGTTGTGGCACATTCCATGGGGTGTTCGATTGCGACGTACTTTTTGGAGGCTTGGGGCGATCGGATTGATCAATGTATTTTGACTTGCGGCGGTGTTTTTAAATTCAATGCGATCATTTTTGGCATTTTTTATCAATTTGGGCAACTCGTGATTAATTTTCGGCCCAGATGGTTTTATACCTTACCCGGCGTTGATTTTTTAGTCATGCAACGATTTTTACATCGATCGATTCCCGGCAGCGATCGGCAGGAATTCATTGAAGATTATCTAGGTGCGACGGCTGATGCGGCGATCGGGACATTGCTAAGTGTGGCCCAACCCAACACCTGTACCGAGATCTCAGCGCAGATTGCCCACCTCTCGATTCCGACTTTAGTGCTGTCGTGCGATCGGGACACGATCGTCCCCGCCAGCCTCGGACGTGCAGCAGCGGCGCTTAATCCGAGTTTGAAGTATCAAGTTTTGAAGAAAGTGGGACATTTTCCGATGTTAGAAGACTCGGAGAATTTCTTAGATGCAGTTCGAGGATTTTTAGTCGTGACAGTTTAGAAAAGATCTTTCAACCCAGGTCTTTCCCTTAGCGCACACTTCCAGTATCATTAGACGTTTGGCTGCAAAAATTAGCTAAATAAGAATTTCCGCTAGAAGTATCGGAAGCATAAGGGAAACAAACGATCATGGCAAAACGGGTTCAAGTCGTCCTAACTAAGGACGTGAGCAAATTGGGTAAATTAGGGGACATCGTGGAGGTAGCTCCTGGCTACGCCCGCAACTTTCTGTATCCTCAATCTTTCGCAACCACGGTAACTCCGGGTGTGATGAAGCAGGTAGCGCGCCGTAAGGAACTGGAACTTCAGCGCCTCGCGGAATTGAAAGCAGCAGCCCTCACCCAGAAAGAAGCTCTGGAGAAGATCGGTACATTATCGATCGTCAAGCCAGTTGGCGAAAATGAAGCGATCTTCGGAACGGTGACAACTCAAGACATCGTTGATGCAATTAAAGCGTCGGCTAGTGTTGATGTCGATCGTCGCGAGATCGAAGTCCCTGAAGTCAAGAGCATTGGTGAATACACTGCCACTCTTAAACTTCACCCTGAAGTGTCAGTATCCCTGACCTTTGCGGTTTCGGGTAGCTAGTTCAATCTTGATTTGAGATTGAACATCAAGGTTTGAATTTACTTGGTAAATCTCCCTGCCCTTCATACGGTTTTGGGAGATTTTTGCCTTGCAGCTAGCTGGTTTTCTTCATTTTCTGGCAGAAAGCGGTTTTGCTAGGTAGGCAGGCTCTACCACTGATCGCAGAGTAACGGCTTCCTTCAAAGCCAAGTATCACGGGAAAAGATATCAAATGGGTTCTATAGTTGTCAGAATAATGAATCCTGAAATCTTTGATCAAAGAATTGAATTAACTCCTGAACTAGAAATTGCAACCTTTGGCGGCGGATGTTTTTGGAAAATTGAACATAAATTCCGATCGCTCCCTGGCGTGATGAAAACATCTGTGGGGTATATGGGCGGACATTTTGACAATCCTTGTTATCTCGATATTGTTTCGCGAATCACAGGCCACACGGAAGTTGCACAAGTTCATTTCGATCCGAGTCAAATTCAGTACAACGATTTGCTAAATGCATTTTGGGCAATGCATGACCCCAGTAGTTTGAATCGTCAAGGGGCCGATCGGGGTGAACAATACCGATCGGTTATTTTCTATCACAATTCAAATCAACAACGCCAAGCCCACCACAGTAAACGAAAACTCGACGAATCGGGACAATATCCAAAACCGATCGTCACCGATATTTGCCCTGAATCAACCTATTGGCTGGCGACTGACGATCATCAGCAATATTTAGAAAAGAAACTACAACGACAAGCAGGAAATTAAACAGAGAATGCATGATTGGATTGAACGGGAGAAGCAGATCCTCGGGTATTTTGAATTAACCAATGGCCAATTGCGGGGAACGATCGGCAAATAGAAACACTCACCTGAGCCACTTGCGGCTGAATAAAGGCTGAATGCATCAAACGCCCAAGTTGTAGACGTAATTTAAATTCCCGTTGCCAAGTATCACGATAGTTTGCTTTAAATCGTGGGGCACTGAGGGTTCCTTGTAAATAATCACTCACCATTGGCACCGCTATTTCTGCCGTCCGCAACGCCATCGCCATGCCATCGCCACACAACGGCGTAATCATTCCAGCCGTGTCTCCAATCATACAAATATCACCATCAAAGTTTCCCTTTAATTCAAAGGAGATTTGACTGAGACGATGTTTGACGGCTGGATTAATGGTCATGTGGGCCAAACGATCGCGCAATACAGGATTATCATACAAAGCATTAGGCAGATTACGATCGTCGCTACCATTCAAAATCGTTTCATGCCCAATCCAGCACAAGTTTACCTGTCCCGTTTCAATCATCGACAGTCCGCAATAGCCACCCGGAAAAGCATGGAGTTCTATCATCCCCGGCAATCTCAATCCATCGCAATGGGCTTTGAAGGCAACCCAAGGGGATTTTCGGCGCGCAAAGGGACGATCGAGTTGAGTGTCTAGGGGCGATCGTTTCCCATGGGCAGCCAATACCATACGACTCGTGAACTCCCCGGAATTCGTCGAGACCTTAAACCCAGTCTTAAAATCACCGGAAATATCACGAACAACAGTCCCATCTTGGCAAATTGCGCCGACTGATTCTGCGCGTTCAAATAGCATTAGATCTAATTGATAACGACTCAATCCTAGGGCAACTCCGGGTAATTGATGTTCAAAGGTTTCACCCGTTGTAGTCGTAAGCAATGCATTCTGAATAGGATGGGCACCCACTTTTTGTACCGTATCTAGAATACCAAGATTTGCAAAATTCTCAATCACCTCAACCGATAGAAACTCACCGCACAATTTATGAACAGGATACTTCTGCTGTTCTAAAAGTAATACATTCCAACCCCGATCGGCCAATTGAATCGCAGCACTACATCCGGCTAATCCGGCCCCAACAATAATGACATCGTAATTCACGTAATATCCCCCTGAAGAGTACTCAACAACCAACGAAATGGCCAACGCCAACGCACAGTAAAATTCTGCAATCCAGCCTTCTGGGCGATCGTTTCCAACTCCGGGCCACGAAAGCCTCTTAATACCGAAATTGGTCCGTCATTTTGCACCATTTCTGAGGCTTGAAATAACCGACTTAAGGCATAAAAACTATAGTAAGCCAGCGGATGACGATGAAGATCATTAATTAAAATTCCACCCTTTGAAACTCGATTCATGGAATGAACAATTGCGATCGCCCGCTCCTCGGCAAAATGATGTAAAAACATTGCCCCCATCGCCACATCAAATTCACCATCACCATAGGGCAATGCTAAGGCATCAGCGACTTCCATCTGAATTTTAGAACTCAATGCCTCGGGTAAACGTTTAGATAAGGACTGGCGGGCATACTCTACCGTGACGGGATTTGCATCGATCGCCACCAGTTCTAGATCAATTGGCGGAGATTGTTTGGCGGCCCAAGAGACAATGTATTCAGGGAAATCTGCAATACCAGTGCCCAGATCTAGAATTCGGATGGGCTTGGAATCGGTTTGCGATCGGGTCTTCAACCAGGGAGCTAACACCGCCATCGTCGTGTCATAACCACCGAGAAACCGATTTACTGTCCGAAGTTCTTCGAGAGCGCTGGTGAGGCGAATATCTGTAATGGAAAAGTCATCCATCAACTCATCTTCATCGGTGCGGGTTTGGAAAGAAATCATAATTTTAAGAGTAGTTTTAAGAGGCCACTTGCTGAAATAAACATCCTTCTATGGTCAACCCTGGACCAAATGCCAGCGCTAATCCATTTTGCAGTTTCTGCCCGCTATTATGCTGTGAAAGTAATCGTTTTAATATGAATAAAATAGTACAGGAACTCATATTGCCATATTGGTTAAGAACTTCATAGGAATCTTGAATTAAACTATCTTCTAATTCAAATAATGCCTGAATTTTGTCAAGAATTTGTCGTCCACCGGGATGCACAGCCCAGAAATTAATATCAGATTGAGTTAGAGCATTTCGATCGAGTAACTGAGTTAAATAGTGTGGTAAATGCTGGGCGATCGCACCAGGAACCTTAGACGATAGTCCCATCAGAAAGCCAGTATCACCCACAGTCCAACTCATTAGACCCAGTGTGTCATCGGCTAAAACGCTCGCCCCGTCCACATAGGCCAACTTCCCAGCCGCATCATTATCAGATTGGGAGGACAAAATTGCGGCGGCGGCACCATCTCCAAAAATTGAATTAATTACTACATTTTCTAATGAATTCTCATTCTGAAAATGCAATGTGCATAATTCCACACACACCAATAATACGCGTGCTTTCGGGTTGCTCTGACAAATTGCATGGGCACTTTTTAACCCATTAAATGCTGCACAACATCCCATAAAGCCAATCATAGTACGATCGACATCATTCCTAAGCCCCAATTGCTGGATCAAATGAACATCTAAACCGGGCGCAGAAAATCCAGTACAACTCACTACAATTATATGAGTAACATCCGCTACATTTAGCTTTGCATCTTCAATCGCTTGTTGAGCGGCTGAGATTGCAATTTTTGTGGCATAAATTTGATAGACCTGATTACGAACAAAGGTACTCGGAACAGGTTCTAAGCTCCAATTATTAGGATAAAAACTAAAATTTGGTGGCTCTGTTGAGTAGTCTTGAATGCAGGTATACCGACGATCGATTCCAGATTTTTGATAAATTTGAGTAGCCCGATCGTACAATGTTAGAGGCATACCTTCCAATCTGGACAAGAACGCTAACATCTGATTTTGGGTGAGTTCAAACGGAGGATTTGCTGTTGCAATCGATTCTAGAACAGTATGCATATAAAATATTTTAGTAGTGGACAAACCATAATATGAGTAAGCTATTAGACGGGAAAACTTTCTATTATTAAAAGGGGTTCCGATGCTTCTGATTATAACGTTTTAAATCGAAGTCAGCAGCATCAGACCTGATCTATTAATTAATCGCCTCAAGATAGATTTGACGTTTTATTTGAATATTTGCTAAGTGTTTTTTGACTGTATCGATCGAAATATACAACTGATCTGCAATTTCACGACGCGATCGGCCTTGATTTCGCAAATCCCATACTTCTGATTCTCGTGGAGTCAGTCTAAAGTATTGAGTATCAAGAATAGCTGCACAGCGCCTTGAATGCTGGTGATTCTCAAAACGTACAATTAATCGAGTGTCTTGAGCCTCTTCAGAATTTAGCCATTGGACTCGGACCCGATATTGTGTTTCTGCTATTGTCAAATCTGATTCTAAAATTAAGGCCCGATCGATTTGAGACTTAAGTAGTTCACAAATACTCCAAATAGCGTGGGTCTGAAGATGGGCAATATTTAACTGACGGCAGACTTTTTGGGCGGAGAGATTGGTATAGAGTAATGCACCTTGAATATCAGCAATTAAAACAGCATCAAGCAGGCCTTCCAAAATGGAACTAAATATTTGATTCTCAGGAATAAGTGTGGAGGATTTCATGAATCTTGATGAATGAAGATTAGGGGCATGTAACCACAATTTGAAATCCCGATCGTTTGGGCTGCTTGATGCAAGCTTCACGATCGGTCTCTTTCCCTTCATACAAAAGAACGAATTCGGATTCCGCAAATTTACGGAGATTTTCTACAGAGTCTCATTATCTACTGACGAAGATCACAAATAGGATTGAATAATATTGACTGCATTTTTTGTCCCATTTTCCAAAGCAATTCGATCGGCTAATTGGTTTGCATTAGCTTTGAAACTCTGATTATTAACCAATGCGTCAATAGATGCTGACAATGTATGAATCGATAACTGAAGTCTGGGAACAGCGCGCACACCCACCCCCAGCATTGCAATCCGATCGCCCCAAAATGGTTGATCGCCAAAGAACGGAACTGCCATGGATGGACGGCCCGATCGTAATGCAGCGGCAGTTGTCCCGGCACCCCCATGATGAATAACGGCAGCCATTTTGGGCAATAACCAATCGTGCGGTGCTGAATCGACCTTCAATACGGTATCCGGCAAATCTGTTTGTTGAATGCCACCCCAGCCAGATAATAACAAACCGCGCTGTCCAGATTTTGATAATAGACCTCCTGCGAAAGTCGAATAAAGTTGTACAATAGATATAAATTCAGCTAATTGAACGTGAGTTATAAACAAGCTAAGAATTTAGAGCCTGTAGAGTTCAAACGGTTGTGCGGCGTGACTCCAGTAACATTTGAGCAAATGGTACAGGTCGTGGCAGCAGAAAAACAGCTGGCAAAAAAGAGCGGCAGACCGAGTAAATTAAGCATTGAAGACCAAGTATTAATGACATTGGAGTATTGGAGGGAGTATAGAACGCAGTTTCATAT
>JAPLHZ010000084.1 GCA_026389365.1 Cyanobacteriota bacterium | reverse complement strand
TTCGCCGCTCCTGAGAATCGAGGACTGGGGGGCGTTAAGACCTTACGAAAACCACCTCAAAAGCTGGATATAAGAGCGTTTCCAAGTTTAGGTTGATAGGGCTTGACAAAACGATTTTCTTCTTAACCTGTCAAGCATCCGTAAGGGTTTAACATGATGAATTATTCACCAGTATTATTAGACTAATTATCATATGTCCGAACGAGTTACCTGATCACCTTAAAACAAGAAGGCCAAACCCAAGACCTTATAATTTGCATTTGTGGTAATGAGACAAGAAAATCTCAAACGCAGTTCGTAAATATTGCCCAACACATGGGCAGATAGATTGGCTCGCTTGACGATTTAACTCACATTCCGCTAGTTCCAAAAGTCGAAAATAATTAAAAGATGAAACCCTCTCCTAGCCTGCATCTTAGATTTTGCAGTACATATAAACTATAACTATTTGCGGCATTATTTCCTGGATAGAGCGTGCCAAACCCATTACCTTCGTTTTAATTAGAAATCTGAATCTGGACTAGCAGAATGTGGGATTTAAGAAATTTGGAATCATTTAAAAAAATTTGCAAAAAAATAGGACCGATCGCAGAATCTCTACGATCAATCCCATCAATAGTTCTAAGCGTTTAAGCAGTTCTAAGCGTTTAACCGATACTGAGCAATCTCACCATCGACCTTGACGCATTCTTCACGACGCGCACAATGGCCTAGGGTAACGCCAATACGCTGACGAGTTCTGGCCATTTCCTGTTCGTCGATCGCGTCATAAATTCCCGCAATCACATCATCCACATTGAACACTTTTTTCGGTGCAGATTGGAACAATGCAGCAATAGCCTGTGCAGGAGTCAACGTTGCATACTCAGATTTCAAAGTCGGAAAGTCTGCCGGATTGGGTTTAGACTTTGGTGCTTTGACCTTTTTTGCTTTAGTTACAGTTGATTTGCTTTTAGGAGCATTTGAATCAGAGGCGATCGCTTGGTCCATGATTTTAGACTTTTTGGGAGCCTTCATCGTAGGTTGTTTGCGATTGTAAGCACGCTTAACCCGCACTTCAGACGATTCTTCAACGGTCTTACGATTATAAGGTCGTTTGGTTGGTGTGACGGCAGCAGTCGTCTCACCCAGAAGTGCATTGATATGATTAATATTTGCATCGACGGCTTGGGCCGCTTGAGCGACAATTTCATCGCGCTCTTTATGCAATCGGCTACGCTGTTGTTCAAGTTGTTTTCTGAAGTCTGGGGTGAGAACGCTGAAATCCATGATGCTGGTCAATTAAAAGAATGACTTGAGTATATCGGGAATTTTGCAAATGGGAACATTTTTAATTGAATTTTTAATTGAATAGTTCAAAAAAAGGGCTGAACTCTAAAGAATCAGCCCTTAACATTGGTATTTACGAGTCATTTACGAGTCATTTACAAGTCATTTAGGAATCACCTTGGTCCAAATCAGATTAAGGCTAGTCCGAAATTCTTTGAACAGAACGATCGCAGGTTCGATCAAATTTTGATTTTAGACGGTCGCTAATTTTGAACCGCCTCTAATCAGATCAATTTCTGTAGATATCTAATTCGATGGCGACACTTCGATGGCGATCGATGGAGACACAGACTAAATCGATCTCAACATTCACCGAATGATCTAATGATCTGTTGTCAGCCAAATTATTGGGACAACATTATAGACCGATCGGACAAGCCACGCCCGTACCACCAAGACCACAATAGCCACCCGGATTTTTGGCGAGATATTGCTGATGATAATCTTCAGCATAGTAGTAGGTCGGCGCGTCGAGGATTTCCGTGGTGATGACTCCATAGCCGGCTTCAGTGAGTTTGACTTGATACCTGTCGCGGCTCAGTTCGGCGGCTTTTTTGTCGGCCTCAGAATAGGTGTAGATTCCCGATCGATACTGAGTGCCGCTATCATTGCCCTGACGCATTCCTTGAGTCGGGTTGTGGCTTTCCCAAAACAGTGTTAGCAATGTCTCATAGCTGACTACTGCCGGGTCGTAGACCACTAGCACCACCTCATTGTGTCCTGTCGCCCCGGAACACACCTCTCTGTAGGTTGGGTTTGGAGTATACCCAGCGATGTAGCCAGCAGAAGTGATATAGACTCCCTCCTGTTGCCAAAACTTACGTTCCGCACCCCAGAAGCACCCTAGACCGAATACGACTTGCTGATAGCCTACGGGAAAGTCGCCCTTGAGCGGATGACCATTTACAAAATGTTTTTCAGGGACAGGCATTTCCTGCGATCGTCCCGGCAATGCACTTTCAGGGGAAGGCAGAGCCGATTTTTTACCAAATCCAAACAGCGCCATAATCAAGTTCTCTGCTAATGTTTCTAAGCGGGTTACGCCTTTTAGTTTACGTCTTTTCTTGTGAGCTGTGTCTTGTGTTGAATACCGCCCCCAAGCGCATTGTTACGGGCGTTGGAATTTTTCTCGCCACCATTATCTTGTCCGTCATTGGCTATCGTCTAGACGGATGCGGGTGGTTAAATTCACTCTATATGGTCGTGATTACGGTCTTTGGGGTGGGGTATGGTGAAATGTGCCCGGTTAATACGCCACACGCCAAAATATTCACCATGATGGTGATTGTCGCAGGAACATCGTCGTCGGTCTATATCATCGGAAGCATCATTCAAACCATTGCAGAAGGTGAACTAAAACAAGCATTAGGAGCAAGACGTATGACCCGTGGTATCGAAAATCTGGAGCATCATGCGATCGTTTGTGGCTATGGGCGGATTGGTCAGATTTTGGCAAAAAAGCTAGAAGAAAATGGTATTCCCTTTGTGGTGATTGACTACAATGCGGAGCGGACGGAAGCGGCTGAGTTTCATGGATATTTGGTAAAAACTGGAAATGCGACCGATGAAGAGGTGCTGTTGTCAGTGGGAATCGATCGGGCCAATGTTTTAGCGACGGTCCTTCCCAACGATGCAGCGAATGTATTCATCACCTTGACGGCACGAGGATTAAATTCAAAATTGAGGATTTTGGCGCGGGGAGAGTTGCCCTCGACGGAGAAGAAATTGCGATTAGCGGGGGCAGATCAGGTGATTTTGCCGGCATCAATTAGTGCAACCCGAATTGCAGACATGATTATGCATCCGGTGACGCTAGATTTCTTGGATCAAGAAGATGGTCGGAATACTTTGAATGAACTGCTGGCCCGAGTAGATGTACAGGTGGATGAAGTTGCGATCGCCCCGAATTCGCCATTGATCAATGGGACCATAGGCGGTCTAGAAGAACAAGGCAAAGGGACATTCATTGTGGTGGCATTACGAAAAGCGAATGGCGAAATGTACATTCATCCAGCACGTCATGAACGACTCGAATCCGACGATATTTTGATTGTGATGGGTCATCGCGGCGACTTGCCAAAGGTTGTTCAGCGCTATGTTGTCCGTCGGCAGGCTTTAGAGAGCTAAGCCTTGACAACTAAAACTAACTGAATTAGATTAAGGATGTTCAACTAATTCAGTTAGTTTCCTGGGGGTACTGTTATGACTCGATCGCGTGATTTATCGATGCCTCATGAGCATAGTGCTGCTTGGGTATTTCAGACTTGGGCTGCGTTTTTTCTATCGACCTCAGCAGTCACGATCGGGGTGTTCTTTTTGCCTGTTAATGGCTGGATGAAAGGCTATTTAGGGGTAGGATTTACATTTTCGTTGGCTTCGACGATGAGCTTGTCAAAAACCATTCGAGATGTGGACGAAAACAAACGCATGACCGCACGAGTCGATGGCGCACGGGTGGAGAAATTACTTTCTGATCATCATCCTTTGAAATAGTTGTAATCAGGTTTGACCCTCATCCCCCTAGCCCCCTTAGTACCTTAGTAAAGGGGCATGAGTAGGATGCAGCAATTCCAAATTCAAACTCTGCAACTCGGGAGCTTGGCGGTTGAAACCGCAGCTACACAAACGAAGTCCACCTAAAGTGGACTCAAAGCGTCATGACTCGCCAATTTGGAAGTCTTAACCCACCTTGGGTGGGTTTTGTTTGTGTAGCTGCGACTTTAGTCGCCGGGTATTTTGGATATGACCCTTGAATTTGGAATTGCTGAGTAGGATGAGGGTGAATTTCAAGTCTCAGTTCATCATTCTTAATTATTTCCCATGGCTCGACCCAAAGGTTCGACATTAACCCGAAGCGCTATTGTAAATGCTGCAATAGCGGTGCTGCGATCGGATGGACAATCAGGACTCGGCATCAATCGGGTGGCACGAGAGTTGGGCATTCAACCGCCTTCGATGTATAACCATGTGACGGGGAATGATGATTTACATAGAGTGGTGGCTTTATATGGTTGGCAGCAATTTTTAACGTATGCTGAGACTGCCTTGAAGCCCACGGTATTGAAGCCAATCCTGACGAGCCGAGAGCAGCTTATGGCCATTGCTTCTAGCTATCGTCACTGTGCTAAGGACTATCCTGAACTTTTGACGATCGCAGCTTCTCACCGGATGACTCTAGAGGATGTTGAGTTTGCGAGATTGTATAAGGGCATTATGCAAATTTATACCAATGCCCTCACCCCTTGGGGATTTAGTGAATCTGACATCATCCATTCGGCTCGGATGTTCAATGCAGCCTATTGTGGGTATGCACAATTAGAGCAAAATTACATTTTTCAACGATCGCAATCTCTTGATGAAAGTCATGAATGGATGGTGATGCGTTTGATTGATGCCTTAGAACAACAAAGGTCGTCCTAGGATTTACAGCTCAATACGATAAAGAGCTTGGCATCCATTGCTAAACATTAGGCCGATCGATTTCGCCATTAACTCGCTACGACATTTTTCTCAATACTGTGTTCAAGTTGAATTCCAATGACTTGAGTATAGGCTCCACGCGCTTGAGTCACTCCGATCGTGCGCTGGGCCGATTCAATCATGGGTCGTCGCAAACTCACCACCATAAATTGCGCCAAGGTTGCCTGATGTTTAATCATCCGGGCTAATTTCTCAACGTTGGCACCATCCAAAAACATATCAACTTCGTCAAACGCATAGAACGGCGAAGGGCGATAACGTTGCAATGCGAAGATGAAACTCAGGGCAGTCAGAGATTTTTCGCCCCCCGACATCGATGCAAGACGTTGGACTTGTTTGCCCTTCGGATGGGCGATTAAATTTAGACCACCATTAAATGGATCTTGTACATCTTCAAGCTGTAGACGACCATCCCCTTCAGATAGGGTGGCAAAGATTTCTTGGAAATTCACATCTACCACATCATAGGCTTCGCGGAATGCCCGGACTCGCAATGTCGTAAAATTCTCAATCCGCAATAGAAGTTCAGTGCGTTCTTCTTCCAGAGTCGTGAGTTTGTCCGTGAGTTCCTGTAGACGCTCTTGAGTCCGATCGTACTCTTCCAAGGCCAACATATTGACGGGTTCCATGGATTGCAAACGCTTTTGTAACGATCGGATCTCGTGTTGGAGCGCTGGCAAATCGCGTGTTGCATCATCAGGAATTTCCGGTAATGGTTCGGGTAATTCTTGTTCTTGAGTATTCAAGGTTTCGCGCAATGTTAACGAATCTTGGCGCAATGCGACTAAGGCTTCCTGAGTTTTTCCGCGTTGCCAATCTGCTTGCTGGCGTTGAGTTTGGAGTTCGCGTAATTGCCGATCGAGGGCATCTCGTTTGTGGCGTTCTTCACCAAGGGTTTTGTCGAGTTCAGTCAGGAGTGCTTTGAGTTCGGTGAGGGCGGTATGGATTTCGACTTTTTGAATATCGATCGCAGTGACTTGTTGAAGGGAATTGAGTTGTTGAGCGCGGAGTTCTTGGAGACGGATACTACCTTGGTCGAGGCGTTCTTGCGATCGAATTTGTTGATTGCTGAAATCGAGAAGTTGTTGCTCGATCGATCGTAGTGCTTTCTCTTTGGTCTCAACTTCGGTTTCTAAAAGACGCAGACTTGCTTGAATTCCTTGCCATTCACTATGGTTTTGAGATTGCTCTAAGGCTTCAAGCGCAGCACGCAATTGGGCAACTTGATGTTCTTGTTGGGGCAATTCTTCGTTTAAAAAGGCGAGACGTTGTGTGGCGGTTTGGCATTCAATGGTTTGTTGAGTGACTTGATGCGTCAGAGAATCCGCTTGACCACTAATCCGATCGATTTCTTTCGTTAATTGAATACTATTGATTTCAAGTTCACGATATTTTTGTCGCGTTTCAATCAGGTGTTTTGTTTTATTCTGATGGGCAATAGTTCCTTTGGCGATCGCATCTTCACAGCGAAATAACACCGTATCAATTTCCGCCAATCGTCCCCGAAGACTCACCACGTCAGATGATTCTTGCGCTTGCCCAGATCCAAAGTGAAGCGAAGACTTGCCCACACTTCCCCCTGTCATGGCACCACTGGATTCCAGCAATTCACCATCCAGCGTCACCATGCGGAATTTACCCATATTTTGACGGGCACGATCGATCGATTCAAAAACGACTGTGCTGCCAAAAACATAAGCAAAGACATCCCAATATTTATCATCACAATCAATCAAGTCGATCGCATACCCAACACAACCATTCAGAGTTTTAAGTTTGGCGGCATCAGGAATTTGAGGAGCGCGGATTTTGTTCAACGGCAAAAAGGTCGCCCGTCCCGCCCGTTGTTGTTTTAGAATTTCGATCGCTGCCGCCGCAATGGAATCGTCATCCACAACCATATGACCAAGACGCGCCCCAGCAGCAATTTCCAGCGCCAATTGATATTTGGAAGTCACGTTTCCAAGTTGCGCGACTAATCCATGAACGCCGGACAAATCCATGCCCAAAATCAATTGGGTGGCGAAGGTTCCTTGGGCTTCTTGAATGGCGTGCTTTTGGGCTTCGAGTTTATCGAGTTTACGCTGCTTTTCCCGCTGTTCATTTTGTAATCGAGTTTGGGTGTCTTTTTGAATTTGCAATTCCTGATCGATCGCACCAATTTCCTGCGCCAAGGTTTGCACCGATTGCATCGCTAAGGTCAAATCGGTGGCTAAATTTGCCTGTTCTGCCTGCCGATCGCGCAATTGCAAGACAAATCCATCTCGCGATCGCACTTGATCATCAATTTGTTTGCCCAATTGACTCGATCGTTCCATCAACCGGGCCTGTTCTGTACGCTGCGGCTCCAAGGTTAACAATACGGTGTCGATTTGGTGACGTAAGGCCGTTTGCTCCTGAACCCAGGCTTCGGCACTGGCAGCGGATTGGCTGGCTTCTTCGCGGGCACGATTGAGACTATCTTGGGCTAGTGTGCGATCGGTTTGGGCAACTTGTAGCGTTTGTTCTAAGGCTTGATGAGAGTGGGTTGCACGGGTCAGTAGATCAGTATGCTCTGCGAGTTCGGTTTGAATGCGCGCGATCGTGGCTTGGGTTTCTATGTCTGTATTTTGCAAATCTAAAGTTGCGCGATCGAGTTGGCGCAGTTCAGCTTCACGGGTGGCGAGTTGGGACTGGAGTGCAATTTGTTCAGCTTCACCCAGCGATCGGACTTTGGCATTTAACGCATCAAGTTCAGTGCTAAGAGTTTTGATTTGGGTTTCAGCGGTCTCAATTTGCAGTGTTAGGGTCGTAATTTCAGTTTCGCTGCGGGTGATTTTTCCCGTAATTTTCTCAACATTTTTCTGAGTTTCCTGGAATTTAAAAACCGCTTCCCATTGGGATTTTTGCTGCATTTCGGCTCGCAGTTTTTTGTACTTCTCGGCCTTGGTCCGATCATGCGATAATCGATCGCGCTGATCCATCAATTCCCGTTCAACAATCCGATAGCGATCTTCGCGATCTTTAACCGCATCGAGCTTCTCGCGGGCCTGGACAATTTTGCGATCAAACGAGGCAACCCCGGCCAATTCATCAATGATTTCCCGTCGCTCACGCGGATTCATCGAAATAATTCGGGTGACATCACCCTGCAATACAACGTTGTATCCTTCCGGATAGACCCGTAAACGGTTGAGTTGTTCATGCAATTCGGTGAGCGTGCAGGATTCACCGTTAATAAAATAATTTGATGTGTAAGTACCTTGTTGGGTCACTCGAAGCTTTCGGGTCACGCTCCATTCATTATTCTCCAGAACGATCGCCTGGGTTACGGTGCCATCAATATTCTCGTCTTTAAGCAAATCTAAATCATCAGATAAGTCAAACGTTACCGTCACACTCGCCTCAACGGTCCGTCCCCGTCCATTCTGAGCCTGATTCACCAAGTCCGGCAAGCGCTCTGCCCGCATTCCCTTAGACCCAGCTAGCCCCAAACAGAACAAAATTGCATCCAGCAGGTTTGACTTTCCAGAACCATTTGGGCCTGAAATAACCGTAAACCCAGGCAAAATTGGAACCTGGGTCGTCCCCCCGAAAGATTTAAAGTTGGTCAGCTCTAGCCGTTTAACAAACACACGTAGTCTCGATATGGTGACGGTGCAACAATGAGCATACAAACGGATGCAAAGGTGCGTTCTAGTTTAATGTGATCTGAGCAAAATGAGCCAATTTTTATCGATCTTTTTTACCGATCGGCAAATTCACCGCAGCCCCTCAATCTTTCTACAGTATATAGGTATATAGGTACTATCAGTCGTTGTAAATTATTTAAAATTTGGTTTGAAGCGGACTTCACGATGGTTCACTACTACTAGTCGTCATTAAGAATAACGATCGGGCATAGGGAACTTTCCCGATCGTATCGGAATGCTCTGATCAAAAAGTTGGTTCTCCCAGAATTCCCGTGGAGGACGCTAGATGTGGTTTGAAGGCAATTGACAATCCTAGGGAATTTAGGTTGCTGGAAATCGCGTATACCCATTAAGGTCGAGAGTGAGGCGTTGAAAGAGACGATTCACAT
>JAPLHZ010000167.1 GCA_026389365.1 Cyanobacteriota bacterium | reverse complement strand
CAAGCCCTTCAGACCCAAATCCTAAACCTACTTAGGAATCCAGGGCCGAACATCAGCGGGACCTCGATCTTACCGAGCGGCGGTGCGAGCAGTCGTTTTGCCGATAGCAGTAACCAGACAACATTAACGGTAGCGCCATCATCAGGTAACGGTAGCGCCAAATCATCAGGAACGGTAACGCCATCAGGGAAGGATAAAGAAAAGAGTGAGCAAGAATAGAGCCGTAGAGTTATCCCCCTGCTGCACTGTCCAACCTGTGCCTCCAATGCCATCAACAAGAACGGAACGACCCGGATAGCAACCAGAATTATAACTGTCGCGACTGTGGGCGACAGTTTATAGAAATTTTTCCCATCCTTTCCTAAATGGCACAATGTCCAAAAATCATTCCTCTTCTTTAATTTTCACTATTGTTTCCACTATTCTCCTAAGCGTTGCAGCCTCCGCAACAGCCCAAATCCCCCCCGTCGCCAACCCCAACCGCGATCGCATTCCCCAGCCCCAACTCCTTCCCTCGCCCCTCCCGACAAAACCGCCCGTTCTGACGCCCCCCGAGACAACGCCTAATCCAACTCCCGGCTCCAATGTCAAAATTGCGGTCACAAAAGTTGAAGTCACAGGCAGCACCGTATTCAAGCCCGAAGAACTCGCCAAACTCACCCAAGGCATCGAAGGCAAATCCGTCAAACTCAAAGACTTACAAGCACTCGCTGACAGCATCACAGCCCTGTATCTCGATCGTGGTTACATCACCTCCCGCGCCGTTTTGGGTGAACAAGCGATCTGACCCGTCAGCTTGAACCGAAAGATTCACCGAAGCCATTACCCACGATCGCGCGCCCTGAACCCATCCTTTGTGTTGAGCGTTCAGGTGCAAGTTCGTCCACGAATTCTTATCAAGGCATTGCCACCTGCGGCGCGACCACGACCCAAGGAAAAGCGATCGAAACTCAATCGAGAACCGATCGTTAATCGATGATCAAAGGTCGGTAGATCCTCGCTAAGGTAAATCGAAATGATCCAAGGCCAGCAATTTTGCTCTAAGATGTACGGTATTACCGTACATCTTAGAGCGACTAACCATGAATAGTGTCAGTGTCAATAAATTTAGAGACACGTTAAAAGACTGTGTTGAAAAGGTGATCAACGAACATAATCCACTCAAAGTCACTCGCCAAAATGGAAAAGATTTTATCGTGGTGAGTGCCGAGGATTGGGAGCGAGAGCAGGAAACCTTATATGTTCTGCAAAATACGAATTTAATGCAGCAAATTGCCAGCTCAATGAAAACTCATGTCCAGAAACAGGGCTATTCACCCACTCAAGAGGAGATCCATGAGATCCTTAGTGTTTGAAGGGGAGACTTGGATTGACTATGAGAAATTACGCCAAAGCGATAAGAAATTGCACGAGAATCTTTGTAAAATTCTCAAGGAAATGATGAGAGGAGAGCCTACTGAAGGAATGGGTAAGCCCGAACCCCTGAAATATAATTTGTCTGGCTTTTGGTCACGAAGGTTATCGCAGAAAGATCGAATCATCTATAAATTTGATAGTGACCATATCTATATATTTGCGATCGGAGGTCACTATGAGAACCTTAAATAGTTCGATCGATGGCTTTGAAGCTCGCTATTGAGAATGGATTAGCGGATCAATCCAAAGGCGTTGCCACCTGTGGCTCCAGTTCTGCCAAATCCAAACCGATCGTTGGCAACGCCTCCCGGAACGGGAATCGCCCCTCTGAACGCCAAGCCGATCGCCAAAATCCTCGTCAAGCGCGAATCGATCACGTGAACCCCAAACGGTCAAGGAAAAATCTACCTTGACCGTATTCCGTTAGACTCCGATCGATTGTTTGGCATGACGTCTTAGTGGGCTGTTACCGAATGCCCGAATCAAAGCGTCGTAGCATCATTCAAGTTTATCTTCAGGAAGAAGTCAAAGCCAGATTGCCCATCCTTCCTTACACCCAAGAATCAGCAGAATGGTTTGCAGCAGAACGGGCGAGACTGATTCCACTGGGACTTCCCCCTTCCTACGCTGATGGACAAATTGCAGCAATCGCAGCCGTGAATAATTTGATTCTCGTGACCTGAAACCTGTCTGATTATCAACACTTCACGGGTTTAACGATTGAAAACTGGTTCGACTGAATTAACTCGAATTTTCGATCGTCCATTCGACGGTAATTTCGTCAGTCCCATTCCTGACAGATCCAGTTCTTCCCAGCGATCGCGGCTTCGCTTGGTTGATGAGGGAGAGAGCGGTTTGCATAGATTTGCATAGAATTGAGAAGGGGGAATTGTGAATTGAGAAGGACGGGAGAGGGAAGATGTCTTTCTGCTTTGGCAGAGAATAGAGAAAAGGGGAAGAGCGAAAAATGAAGAGGAAGATGGAGGGAGGAGGATCGCTACTGAGTGCATGGGCCACTCATCGAACAAGCCCAAGAACGTCAAGCCAAACAGACCGTTAATGCAATGCTCCGATCGACCATTGAAAAAAATAAAACGATCGTTGCAACCATCTCCCTTCAAACATCACAAGATTTAATTCATTTATTCTATGGAACTTGAATGACGCAGGATTGTTTTCGTCCAAGGGGTGTCGTAGAAAGCAATGACAAACGCCGATCCTTCGGCAATGGAATTACAACATTAAAATTGCCCACCCGGTCGGTTGGTAGTCCTAAAAAGGAAAGGATGAACGAGCAGGTAAAGAAGCGTTGTAATGATGAATAAAATTCCAAATGGCTCCGATGTGATTTTCCAACTTCTTGGAAAAGGATAAAGTCTTTCTGACGAGTCTTGATACTCGTTG
>JAPLHZ010000008.1 GCA_026389365.1 Cyanobacteriota bacterium | reverse complement strand
CACTGTGGTCAGTGCGTCCGTTAGAATATTCTGTAGGCTATCCATTGCACAGTCTCTGTTTTTTGTATGACTGTACTTTAAGCTTTGGATAGCTTTCTTCGCCACTACCTACGTTAAAAACTGTCCGGACTGTTGTTAACGGTGATTACGACGTTGAATGTTCAAGGACGGGATGTTCTTGAGTTTCTCACCCAAGTTTGCAAGGCATCTCGTTTTGGCTCGCCGATGCCCTCTTTACTCCCCAAAAGCTAGACCCCTTGAAGGCTTACCATCCACGATCGACACAATCCGCTTTTGTTCATGAGGGGAGGGTAGAAAAATCTGAATTTCCTTGAGCACCTTTACAGAAGCGACATTTTTGATTGCAACACCTTGAGAAAGTTTACTAAGTTCATCCTGAAAATTAGGACTACTCATCCAATATTTCAGAAATTCAACAATAATACCTTTTCTTGGAGATAGTTTTAAAAGAGCTTGATTTATGATTCCTTGAGCAATGCCATCAGGTACGATTGCAACTTTTCCCATAGTTCCTGAACAACTCATAATTAAGTCACCAGAGCAAAGCTCAAATCGCTTCATCTCAAGATATTTCGATTCATCAACAAAATAGCGAATATCTTCAAATTGATTATAAATTGCGTGTTGTTGTTCATAAACAGCATATCCAGAAGTTTGAAAGCATGACTTTAAAAGACTGCCTCCAAATGGGCCTCGAACAAAATCACACAAACTTCCTAGTGTTTTCATTTCCCATTTCTCACTCATAACATCCCCCCAATCCCAGCTAAAATACCCGCACTCTCAGCATCCAAAGCCGCAATCTCATTCATGATTTCCAACGGCGATCGTAACGGTGCTTCCTCAGCCTTATTTGGATTCTTCACCGACAGATCGAAAGACTCTGGATCGATATTCGCCACATCCACCAACCAAGACTTCTCCGACTCCACCAACCCCGACTGAAACTCCACAAACTCCCGCAAATCCTCATCATTGAGCGAATTAGTCTTACCCATATTCCGCCCTGGATCTAACTGGTAATACCAAATTTTCTGAGTCGGTGCCCCCTTTTCAAAAAACAGCACCACCGTCTTCACCCCCGCCCCAATAAACGTCCCACTCGGACAATCGAGAATCGTATGCAGATTACCACTGCTCAACAACTCCTGACGCAACGCCTTGGAAGCATTATCCGAATTCGACAAGAACGTATTTTTAATCACCACCCCTGCTCTACCACCGACCTTTAAAATCTTGATAAAGTGCTGCAAAAATAGAAACGCCGTCTCCCCAGTTTTAATCGGGAAATTCTGCTGTACCTCCTTCCTTTCCTTCCCGCCAAACGGTGGATTCGCCAGAATCACATCAAACCGCTGCTTGTCTTGAATATCGCTGAGATTTTCCGACAAGGTGTTGGTATGAATGATATTCGGCGCATCAATGCCATGCAAAATCATATTCATAATCGCAATCACATAGGCCAGACTCTTCTTCTCCTTCCCTGTAAAAGTCTCCGCCTGAAGAATATCAAGTTGTTTGGTCGTCAGATCGCCCCGACGTAAATAGTCGTAAGTCTCGCATAAGAACCCCGCCGAACCGCAAGCCCCATCGTAAACCCGATCGCCAATCTTCGGTTTCAACACCTGAATCATCGCCCGAATCAACGGACGCGGCGTGTAATATTCACCGCCATTCCGTCCCGCATTCCCCATATTCTTGATCTTCGCTTCATAAAGATGGGATAGCTCGTGCTTCTCCTGCTGCGATCGAAACCTCAGTTCATCGATATACTCCAACGCATCCCGCAAACTATAGCCACTCTGAAATCGATTCTTAATCTCACTAAAAATCTCGCCGATCTTATATTCGATTGTATCTGGACTAGTCGCCCGTTCTCTAAAGCCCTGAAGATAGGGGAATAACTGCTGATTTACATAATCGATCAGATCGTCACCAACGAGGGCAGTATCGTGGTCTGGCTTACCCTCTGCCGTCTTGGGAGCCGCCCACACCGACCATTGATGTGCTGCATCGATGATAAATTCATAGGACTTCCCAACTAGCTCCGCTTCCATCGATCGTTCTTGCTCCAAGTCATCTAAATACTTGAGAAACAACAGCCAGGATGTTTGCTCCGTGTAGTCTAACTCAGTAGTACAGCCAGCCTCCTTCCAGAGAAAATCATCGATATTTTTAAAGGTTTGCTCGAACATTTCAGATGATGAATGGGACGGTTGTAGATGTAGAGTATAAATCGATCGATAGCTAAATATGTATCGATCGGTAACTAAATATATATCGATCGGTAACTAAATTCGCCTGTCAATTATTATTACAACCGAAGTCGCATCCCTTTCCGATCGAAAAAATGGGTGCTTAGACTAAACTTAAGGTGAATTTATGCTGTGTCCGCCTGAAGTTGATACCCAGAGGCCATTCCTATGAAATTGTTGAGATCCCGATGGGCGTTCCTTGCGATCGTTCTTATTTCAGTTTGTTTGTTAACAGGCTGCTTTTGGTGGTGGAATCGAGGCGATGACACGTCCGCAGTCCGCAGCACCGAAGGCCATCTTGCCCTAGGAAATCCCAGTAACGCCAACCGTGATGAAAACAATTATTTATTACTCAAACCACAATATATTTCATCATATAATAATACCAAACACATTCCCAATTGGGTTAGTTGGAAATTGACGGTGAAGGACATTGGTACAGTTCCTCGTCGTAATGATTTTACGCAGGATGAAACCTTACCAAAAGGCTGGCTGCGGGTTAAATCAGCCGACTATTCGGGCAGCGGTTACGATCGTGGTCATATGTGTCCCGCTGCCGATCGTAGTGCCAATGTCGAGGACAATACGGCAACATTCATTCTGACTAACATCATTCCTCAAGCCGGAGACAACAATCAAGGTCCATGGGCAAGACTAGAGGACTATACTCGCGATCAAGTCAAGCTCGGACAAGAGGCTTATGTTGTCTCAGGTGGCTATGGTCAAAAAGGGGTGCTGTCAAAAGGTAAGGTTGCCATTCCGGCTCATACTTGGAAAGTGATTGTATTTGCAGAACCGGGGAACAAAGGGGCGGCTAGTGTGACAGAGAAAACCAAGATCATTGCGGTTGATTTACCGAATGATGAAGGTATAAAACAAAATAAATGGCAACAATATCAAACGACTGTTAGAGATCTAGAGCAAAAAACAGGGTATGACTTTTTAAGTACTGTTCCCAAAGAACTTCAAGATAAATTGGAAACTAAACAATAGATCTTGAGATCTTGAGATCTTGAAAATACAACTTGGTACGGCATCTTGGAGACTAGATCTAGCAGGCTGTATTTTGAGACCGATCGCCTGTAATCTATGCTGTACTCTATAAAGAAGTTCTTTTAGGTTTTGGTGTGCAATATGGAAGTCATCCCGGCAATTGATTTATTGGGCGGCAACTGTGTTCGGTTGTATCAGGGTGATTATGATCAATCCGAAATTTTTGGGAAGGATCCAGTTGCCATGGCTAAACAATGGGAAGAGCAAGGCGCAACTCGTCTTCATCTTGTGGATCTTGATGGTGCAAAAGATGGTGAACCCGTCAATCTTCCGGTTATTGCTAAAATTGCTGAAGCGTTGAGTATTCCGGTACAAGTAGGCGGTGGATTGCGCGATCGCAGCCGAGTGGCACAGCTTTTGGGATTGGGGGTGCGAAGTGCAATTTTAGGCACCATAGCGGTCGAGAATCCTGATCTTGTAGGTGAATTGTGCAATGAATTCCCCGGACAGATCATTGTGGGGATTGATGCCCGAAATGGCAAAGTTGCGACTAAAGGCTGGCTTGAAACATCCGAAGTCGAAGCCGTTGAATTGGCTGAACGAATGGCAAAACTCGGTGCTGCTGCAATTATTTATACTGATATTTACCGCGATGGCACCATGGAAGGCCCAAACCTAGACGCACTGCGGGAATTGGCTCAGAAAATCACTATTCCTGTAATTGCATCAGGCGGAGTGAGTTCCGTGACCGATTTGTTGAGCTTGCTGAGTTTAGAAAGCATTGGGGTGACGGGTGCGATCGTAGGTCGTGCCATCTACACGGGTGATGTGGTGCTAAAAGAAGCCATTCGTGCGGTGGGGAACGGTCGTTGGCAGGATGTCCCGTTGGATTTGGGACAAAGCGCCATTTGTTAATGAATTGGTTAACGTGAGGGTGTAATTCATAAATGGGTAGTGCTAAACAAGTAATGATGTCTAAGACAACAACTGTACAAGTGTTATGGCCATATAGCTAGAAGTTGGATGCCTTGAGTATACGGGCTGCTTTTAGCGAACAATGTATCTTATAGCGATAAGAAAAAAGAGCTTGCAACAGCAATTCCAAATTCAGAATGTAGCCAAAGATACAAAAGCCTGAAATGCTTGTTGGAACAGGGTTTTATTCCAATATACGGAATCAACGTAATGCTCTATTGAATGACTTATCAAGTTTGTTTTCAGGTTACTGACTCTCTAAGAGACTAAGATTCGAGGAGGGAATGCCAAAAACCTCAGAAATTAGCTTAAATATCTCTTGCTTACATAAACACGAGTCATATTTGTATCCTATGTTACCGTTTGAATTTGGAATTGCTGGACTGAAAGCGCATTACTTGACGGGGAAATGTCGGGCAATCATAATCAATCTCTAGAAAGAGTCTTTTACTTCAACTTTCTCCCAAGCCCAGTTTTAACAGCTTGGACAACTATTTCTATTTGTGAAGTTGTCAACTCTGGGAACATGGGTAAGCGTAATAAACGATCAGACAGAAGATTAGTATTATCCATTTTCCCATTTACCATTCCATAATGCTCACCAGCAGGAGAACTATGTAAGGGTACATAGTGAAACACAGCATTAATACCTTGCTCTTTGAGGTAGTTAATTAGCTGGGTACGGGTTTGTAAATCCTCTAGAAGGATGTAGTACATATGTGCGTTGTGCTGACACTCAGGGGGAATGATAGGACGACGCAATTTACCCGATTTTTCTAATGGTTCTAGCAGTTCATGATAATAGTTCCATACTTTGAGTCGGGTGCTAATAATTTTTTGCGCTTCTTCAAATTGAGCATAGAGGAAAGCCGCAATTAATTCTCCTGGTAAGTAACTAGAGCCTTTTTCTATCCAAGTATATTTATCTACTTGTCCTCGAAAAAATTGACTGCGGTTAGTGCCTTTCTCCCGAATAATTTCTGCTAATTCGGTGAATCTTGGATTATTGACAATTAAAGCGCCACCTTCACCAGCGATAATATTCTTGGTTTCATGGAAGCTAAAGCAAGCCAAATCGCCAAAACTACCAAGGGGTTTTCCTTTATAGGATGACATCAATCCTTGGGCTGCATCTTCAATTAACAATAGTTGATGTTTGGTGGCAATTTGTTGCAAGGTATCCATTTCACAACCGACTCCAGCATAATGGACAGGAACAATGGCTCGGGTGCGATGTGTAATAGCTTTTTCTACTAGGGTTTCATCTAAATTGAGGGTGTCGGGACGGATATCGACAAATATGGGAATAGCTCCCCTGAGAACAAAGGCGTTGGCGGTGGAAACGAAGGTATAACTGGGCATAATTACCTCGTCTCCTGGTTCCAAGTCAGCTAAAATAGCCGACATTTCTAGGGCGGCGGTGCATGAGTGAGTCAGGAGGGCTTTATGAGAGTGGGTATGGTTTTCTAGCCATTGATGGCATCTTTGGGTATAGTTACCATCTCCAGACAGTTTTCCATCGTGATGAGCTTGGCTGATATACCAAAGCTCTTTGCCAGTCATGTAAGGTTTGTTAAAAGGGATTTTATTCATGGGTTATTTTTTGTAAGCAATGACTAATAAAGAGCCGCCCCAGGGAAAGGAAAAACCTAGTTTAATCAACCAGCGTTCTAGATTTAAAATTTTCTCTAAGAGGTAATTTAAAGTGCCACTAATTTTCAACTCACTGGTGGGGTCATAGTTTTTTGATGGGCGTTGATTGAGTCGAGAAATCAGCATTAAGGGTAAGAGAAGAGAAACAAAAGAGGTAACTCTTACTACTTTAAATCCTGTTTGCTGCAACTTGATGATTATATCTTGTTTAACATAGCGACGGACATGATGAGCATGAGTATCAGCTTGACTCCATAGCCAAGGATGTTGAGGAACGGTCAGTATTATGCCTCCCCCATTTTGTGTAGCTTGATACATTTCTGCCAGAACATCTGTATCTTGTTCTATGTGTTCAAGAACGTCAAAAGCTCCAATAATATCAAATTCTTCAGCAAAAGGAATTTTGCGGGCATCCATTTGGAATAGAGTGGTTTTTCGTAGGCGTTCAGTAGCAAATTCTAACCCTGCGGTAAATATTTCACTACCTGAACTAATAAGATGAGGTAGGTGTTTTTCGATTCCTTGTAAAACAAAACCAGTTCCGCAACCAATTTCCAGGAAGTTTTTGGCTTGAGGAAAATAATGTTTTAGTGCGTAAATTATCAGCCGATTTCGGGAACGAAACCAGAAGTTTTTGGCTTCTAATTGTACTAATTTAGGAAAAAATTCAGCTTCAAATCCAGCACTTTCCGCAGCCAGTTCTGGTATAAAGGTTAGATGTCCATTTAGCGAGGGGGGAGTATGTCCACAAGCTCGACAATGCCAATTTTCTTGGTTAAAATGGTAGTGACATTGAGGGCAGATTTTCATTTTTGACTACCAATAATAATACCTAAAATGATAAAGCCCAATCCTATGGATTTGGGAATTGTTACGGGTTCTTTAAAAAAGATAGCACTGAAAAACATGACTAAAACAAAAGCTAAACTCATAAATGGGTAAGCATAGCTGAGAGGGAATTTCGTCATAGCGGCCATCCAGCTAAGAGAAGCGAGAAATGCACAGGTAAAGCTACTAATTACCCAGGGGTT
>JAPLHZ010000095.1 GCA_026389365.1 Cyanobacteriota bacterium | reverse complement strand
GGGGCAACACTTCCGACAGAAGGGGTTCAAGACGTTCCCATTCTTTATCGGTTAGACTGCTGGAATAGGCCATAGGACTGGTGGATATGAGGGTTTTACGCTGCTTTTAGGATACCCTAGAATGTCAAATAGGTTCTATAACGAACATACCAGAAGCCACCAGAATTAGCGACCGGGGGGCTTCCGGTATATTCATTGTGAGGAATGGCTTTAAGGGCACAATACAGATAATTTCTTTACGTAAACCCGATCGCACCTCTCAGTCTCTACACCCGTTGCCGCTTCATAGCCCGATCGTTCATACAAAATCACCGCCTCCCGCAATACACTTGCCGTCTCAATCCAAATTTCTGCAAACCCTTTTTGAATCATCACAGCTTCCAAAGCATTCAACAAAAAACGTCCCAAACCTTTCCCTCTGGCGATCGGAAGTAAATACATTTTGCGAATCTCCACAGCATTCTCAGCCCGATCGATCGGATAATATGCCGCCGTCCCCACGACACCACCATTCAACTCAACCACCCAAAATTCTCCGTCCCGATAGCATTCTTCGACCTTCAAAACATCGGCATCAGCCCCTTCTGGTTCCCAACCCAACCCATATTCTGCCAACACAGTTTCAATCACTGCCGCCGCCGAAACCCGATCGCCCGATTGCCACGATCGCACCACAAATTCACTGTATTCAAACAATCTAGATTCAACCATATCAACTCCGATAAAAAATCCCGTCTCTAATTAAAGAAACGGGATGAATTAAATTATCAATCTAGCTCAGTTGTTCTTTCTGTTTAGGCAACCCATAATATACAGGTGAACCTTCATCGGGAGCCGTGTAGCAAGTACTAGACGAGGTAAAGAAGGCTGAAATAACATTCACATCAGACTTGCGATAGTAATCACCTAGTAGCGGCTTAATCGCTTCCGTAGCCATCTTCAAACGATAGTGAGGCATATTGGAAAACACATGGTGCGCCACATGAGTCCCGATGTCATGGTGAATCCAATTGATAAAGCCGTAGTCCCGATCGATCGTAGACAACGCACCCTTCAAGAAATACCAATCATCTCCACGATACCAAGGAATATCCTGTTCTGTATGGTGCAAATAGGTCACCAAATCCAGCCACACTACAAAGCCCAAATAGGGCACGAAGTAGAACTTGAAGAAGAACTCAAACCCATAGGAATAAGTCAACCAACCCAAAAAGCCTAAAAAGCCGACGATCCAAGTGGTACTCGTCAAACAATCTTTGTACTCAGAGGGCTTGAACAATCCTTTATTCGGAATAAAGTGAGACCCGCGCTTTCCTTGGAACAGATACACGGGATACGCGATCAATGGAGCATAGAAGCGTATGAGACGCACTAAGAACCCCATTTCCTTATACTCCGACTCAACGATCGGGTGCCAGCTTTCATCGTTCTCCACATGGCCCGTATTCGAGTGGTGCGTCCGGTGACTGATGCGCCAGCCGTGGAAGGGAACCAAAATCACGGTGTGGGTAATGTGGCCAATTAGGTTGTTGAGCCACTTGTACTTAGAGAAGGAACCGTGGCCGCAATCATGGCCGACCACAAACAGCGCCCAGAACATCGTGCCCTGTGCAAACCAAAAAATCGGATAAAACCACCACTGATCGATCGTCGCAGCGATCGCATAAAGAGCGGCAACCACGCCAAAATCCCATGCACAATAGGCCAAAGAGCGAGCTGTTGAAGGCTGAAAACATACGTCAGGAATCGCTTTACGGACATCTGCCAATGAGAACGGCAGATCACGCGATCGCGACGAACTAGAAGATACAGTTTGCACGTAACACCCAAAATAAATCTGATAACGCTTTTTATATTACCGTTTGTGAAGCAGTCCCGGAAACAGATTTTTAGATTTTTGGTCGAAATGATTAGTGCTTAGGGGTAAACACGGGGCTTAAACTAGAAGATAAATGCATGTAGATGGGGAGCGCTGGGGATGTTTCGAGTCATGACCAAGGGGTTTTCACAGGATTACGATCGCTGGACCGATGCCCTAGACCAAGCCAATAGTCTAGTGCCTAAGTGCAAGAGTCTTTTCAATGAAGTGCGGATTCTAGAAAAAGGCCAACTGATTTGGAGCTACAGTCGAATGTATAAATACCCGATGTACATTGGGCCGGGAGTTTACGATCGATTGGCCCGAAGATTTGTGCTGGAAAATACCCTAACGCCGGACCAGGCTGTGGAATCTGAAACTGAGCCTGATGGGTTTGCATCAGGTGAACAATTGGAAATCCCCTTGGAGTAGGGTGAGCTTTAATTGATGAGCTTTAACTAATGAAATTTAACTGATGAAATTTAACTTAAAACATGGGTGAGATAACCGCCGATCGCCCTTAGGCGGAACCGTACTCACAAGGCTTGACCTTTTGTTACAATATGATGGCTTACGAGCAATGATGGCTTACGAGCAATCGCCTACGATCGAACCCACTCCACACCCCAGCGCGCACTCCATGTTAGCAACTCCTCTTTTGATTACCCGCGAAATCCCCAACCTGACCTACAGCGCCACTCCGCGATGTTTTGATGAGAGTTGGGAAGCACCACTTTCTACACTTTTAGGCTTAGGTCGTGCGGCAGGGGCCGATTTTATTGAGTTCTTTCTAGAGCGGGTCAACTACATTAGTTGCATGGCTGAAGACGACGTTATTAGTAGCATTGCGCCGAAGCTGTCCACCGGGGCGGGAGTGCGGGTGTTTCTGGGCAAAGCAGATTGCTATGTCTCAACCAATGATCTGTCATTTAATGGGTTGAAAGCAGCACTAGAAAAAGCACTCGGTATCATGGGCTTAACGCTTCCGTCTGCCATGTCGTTTGTCCCTGAAATTAATTTAGAAATTCTGCGCGATTACGCCACCAAACGCAATAAAGCATCGTGGCTTGATAATAGTAGTTCAATGCAGGAAATGAGTGATGTATTACTCGCGGCAAATGACACCTTATTAAAAAAAGCAACCCATGTCCGATCGCGCAAAGCCGCCTATTTCCGAGATTGGCAAGAAATGATGGTGGCGGCGAGTGATGGGACATTTGCCCGCGATATTCGATTGACACAATCCGTTGGATATAGTTTGCTTTGTGAAGAAGGGAGCAACCGATCGAATATTAATAAACGCGTTGGCAGCACCAGTGATCCGGCGTTCCTGCGGACTTGGGACTACGCGTTTGATGCGGAAGAAGTGTCTGAATCGGCAGGCAAAATGCTCTATGCGGACTATGTGGAATCGGGCGACTATCCGATCGTCATGGCCAACCAATTCGGCGGCGTGATTTTCCATGAGGCTTGCGGACATTTGTTAGAAACCACTCAAATTGAACGTAAAACCTCACCATTCATGGATAAGAAAGGTCAAAAGATTGCCCATGAAAATCTAACAGCGTGGGATGAAGGATTGACGAAAGATGCCTTTGGAACCATTGACATGGATGACGAAGGAATGCCCGCACAACGCACATTGTTAATTGAAAATGGCATTCTAAAGAACTTCATCAGCGATCGGGCAGGTTCAATGCGAACGGGCCATCCCCGCACCGGAAGCGGTCGTCGTCAAGGCTACACTCATGCCGCCGCCAGCCGAATGCGGAATACCTACATTGCACCGGGTAAATTTACAACTGATGAGTTGTTTGCGTCGATTGATAAGGGTATTTATTGCAAGAAAATGGGCGGCGGCAGCGTCGGGGCGACAGGCGAGTTTAATTTCGCAGTCGATGAAGCCTATTTGATTGAGAATGGTAAATTGACCAAACCCTTGAAAGGCGCAACATTAATTGGCGAGGCGGTAGATGTGATGCAAAAGATCTCCATGTCGTCCCAAGATTTGGGCTTGGCAGCGGGCTTCTGTGGTTCAGTGAGTGGCTCTGTTTATGTGACCGTTGGGCAGCCCCATTTGAAAGTGGATTCTATTACAGTGGGCGGTCGCTAGTTGTTTTGATAATCCCTTTAAGTATTCCAAATTCATGGTTTTTCAAACCACCATCATGTCTAAAATTCAAACGATCGCTCAAGATGCTAAGAATGCTGCGGCTAAATTGGGCATTCAAAAATTTGATATTTACGGCTCAACCGTTGACGAAACCAGTGTTCAAGTTGATTCTGGTGAACCCCAACAAATGAAAGCCTCACAACGATCGGGCGTAACAGTCCGAGTCTGGAATGGGGGAACAGTGGGTGTAACTTCGACAACAGATGTTGATCCAGTAGGACTAGAACTCGCCTTAAAAACTGCTTTTGAAGCCAGTGCCTTTGGAGCAACTGAAAATGTGCCCGACTTTAGCCCTGAAGCAACAGCGCCGATCGCGGATCACAAAGCTCCTGCCGCTACAACCTCTACCGTCGAGAAATTACTAAGTACTCTCGTTGGTGCTGAAAAAGCATTGCTAGAGTCCCATGCTGCCATCACCGCCATTCCTTATAATGGTTTAGCTGAACGAGCATTGGAACGCTTTTACATCAATAGCAATGGTGCAACTCGTCATGAATCCCATGCAGTTGCGTCGGTTTATTTGTATACCAAAACTGAACAGGAAAACAAAAAGCCTCGAAGTGCAGGCGCATTCCGGGTTGGCTATGGCGTAGACGAATTGGATATCAAGGCTTGCGTCAAGGAAGCGGCGGACAAAACCATTAGTCATTTGGATTACGAGAAAATTCAAACGGGTAAATATCGGGTTGTATTTTCCCCCGAAGCAATTCTCGGTTTAGTTGGCGCATTTGGAAATTTATTCAATGCTCAAAGTATCTTAGATAATCAAAGTCTCTCGACGGCTGAATCTTTAGGAGAAGTAATTTCCTCTCCATTGCTTTCTTTGTCTGATGATGCCCTACATCCTGAAAATATCGGCGCTGAAACCTTTGATGGTGAAGGCACTCCCACTCGCCGTACTCCGTTGATTACCAATGGCGTTTTGACTAGTTTCATTCACAGCGCAGGAACGGCA
The DNA here is from genome assembly GCA_026389365.1 of Cyanobacteriota bacterium. Lineage (GTDB taxonomy): Bacteria > Cyanobacteriota > Cyanobacteriia > Leptolyngbyales > Leptolyngbyaceae > JAAFJU01. The sequence continues at coordinate 21,066 of JAPLHZ010000095.1, read as the reverse complement.
AAACGGATGAATACGACACCGACCGGGAATGCCAGCATGGGGGCAAAAGTCGGGGTGAGTCGCAATTTCTTGCATTTGTTTGCAGGCGAACCATCCACAGAGACCTATAGTTTAGAAACAGCGGAAAATGTGATTTTGGTCGATGAACTCTCGGCGCTTCATGCTGGAGTCCAGTCGCTGCAAGGCTCGTTCTCGTTACCGTTTGATGGTTGGTTGGTCAATAAAGGGGTGCGGACTAGTATTGATTCGGCCACGATCGCGGGTGATATTCGTGAAGTATTAAAAGCCATCATCTTCGTGGAACCCGAAACCCATTTCACCGGATCGGGCGTTGCACCCTATGTTTGGGTCGAAGGATTGTCGATTACAGGCGGCTAGAACTCGAACGGCCCGATTGCCCGAGGATTCAATAATTCTCGGGCTTTTTAATGTCTAATTAAAACCCACATTCCGCTCGTAAAGGAAGGGTAAAATAATTAACGAAAGCCAGTGTGAAAGCGGAAAGCGAGGAAACAAATATTAAGGCAGAGATGCAAGTATCGAACCTAGACCATCTAGGAATCGTAGCAGGTCTTTGGTTAAGTTGAGAGTACCAGTTGTTAGTAAAGTTTAAATTTGAGATCTCTATAAAAAGTAGGACTGGAATGGACTAGATAAAATACCAAGTAATTTGCCAATTTCCTTGATGAAATAATCTTCTTGATCAATCCAAAGTGTTTTCTCTTCAAGACGCAAGAACTTCCAAATCATACCTGTTGTTACGACACCATAAATAGGGAGATTGTTGTCACTTCTAGCATTAAACCTTTGAGCAGCGACCATTTCCGCAATACATTGTCCTAAGCCACCTTTAATATTTTCGTTTTTCGCTTCGACAAGCGTAATCACTGGACAGGAGACTTCATAGATTTCACTGGAGGCTGTCAACATAAAATCACAAAATCCATTTAAGCCAACTTCTGCATCCACATTAAACTCCGTCCCAGAGAAGAAGCCCACCTTTTGATCGAATATTTGCCGAATTTCCAGCAGTATCGGCGCAATGATCAATTCCGATCGCGCTTTTTCGGTATTGATGGCATTGGCAATGGATAGATTACGTTTGAGGGTTTGTTGCAGATAGTCACTAATAGCTAAGGGCTGAATATCCACAAACAAATTTTCCGATTCTTTCACTGTCAAGCCAAATTTTTCCTGTACTTGTGCGATCGTCTTAAATTCACTGTATGACATTAGAATTAACCCTCGCTACTACCCATTTGTTTCTCAAGTGACTGCCTTACCAGTCCAATAACATAGGGTAGTTGACTAAGTGAAGACAGTCCAATTTCTACATCACCATTACCCCATCGTCCTAATTTCGTAACATCTTTACAAATACCTTGGGGATCGTTGATTTCGTTAAATGACATATTCAGCGAAAGTCTCAAGCGATTAGCTTGCGGCACAATATCGACAAAATTAGTTTCTGCTTTATAGGCAACATACAACTTAAAAAATTCCTCTGTTACGCAGGGATCGAGTGCAAGAACTTCTTTCCTAAAAGCTTCAAAAAGTTCGCGATTCTTCTGTGTTAAAAGATATGGATGATCGTTGATGCTATATCCCAATGCTTCAGGTTTAGACTTATAAGAATCAATTACACTAACTTTCAATTTGGGATAAACCCAAACATCTAAAGCAAGAGTAGATAGACGTTCAGCACGGTTACAAATAGCATCTTCATTCCATTCTTCAACTTGACTTAATCCTTGGTTCAAATTGAGAGGACTCTCCCTAAACCCTTTTTCCATATCACGTTTTTCTGAAAATAACCGATCGCTATATTCAGAGTTGTATCCAGTGAGTGTCAAGTTGCCCAATGTGTGCAAATAAGTTTGATGAACCCGTTTCCACTCTGAGCCTAATGTCGTTTTCCATGCTGTAGAAAGTTTTTCGTTTTGAGGCATGATATGCTCGATAGTATATTCATCTATGGAGACACGCTCTTTCCTTCCATGATTTTCAAGCCGACGAATCCAATAACTACGATTGCGAAATTTATAAAGATCTTTGTTTTTTATTTCTCTTTTGAACTCATCATCGTTTGGAAATCGTCGATAAGATGGTAGCAAAAGCAAATAAGACTGAATGCTCTCTAAATGCTTTTCTTTATTAACTGATTTTGATAGAGTGGCAAATGTCTTATTCATTGAGTTACTAGGAATAGCACAAACAGTCCGCCTAAACACATATGACTCAATTGTTTGGATCAAAATCAAGAAGTCTTTTTTTGATAATATTTGGCAAACATAATCATGACAAAGCTCTAGTAAAAGTGGATAGGTGACATCAACCTTTAACTCTCGTAAATCCTGAAAAGCAACTTTAAGGTGAGAATCCTGTTCTTTCCCCAGTGCCATTGCACAAAAATAATTGGCAAAAGTATGGATATCTTTTACAAGAGCTTCTACACCTGCTTGAGCAACATTCGGTGATCGTGAATGCTCCTTAAACGCTTCATACACTCCACCAATATTTGGAATACTACCAGTTTTCACAGTGAGATAATGTCTCATAAATCCATCGAAATGGATGCCGTAAGCCTCTTGACCAAATTCTATTTCCATTGGTCGCCAATACTTCTCATAGAGGCGCGTTTGTAAGCTTGGCTCTAATCCCATCAATACATAATTTCGGATTAAATCTGCTTGACTGAGTTCTCGCCCAGTAGAATTCATGCTCTCAAAAATAAGCTGTGGATTATCTTGATCGCGATTGAGGGCAATGTCTACAACCACTAATTTAGAAAGTCCTTTACAAACTGTTGTTAGCTCACTCAGTTGATCGTTAATCAGTGTCTTAAACAAGGTAAAATTTTCCATTACTCGAATAGAATGTTCTTTTGGCTGCTCACTATCCTCAAGAATATTGATAAGAGATTGCTTGTCAGCTTGCGAAAGAATGAGTTTGAAGTGCATCTCTCCGTTTTCTTCTGGATTGAGCAAGTAATAGTTCCGCAACTTGCGCCGAGAAAATCCTTCAAAAAGTTCACTATCACCTAGTGCATCAGCTAAAGCTGCTATCAGTAATGTGACAGTTGTTAACCTCTGCTGTCCGTCAATTACAAGTAGTTGCGATTGACTTGTAACTTGATATATCCCTTTCTCTATGTAAACTATAGAGCCAACAAAATGAGCAGATATACTATCATCTGAGCCAGTACGCAGGATATCATCCCACAACTGTTTACATTCTTTTTCAGTCCATGAATAAGTCCGTTGATATATCGGTATTATGAATTGTGGAGACTTTTTGATGAATGCAAGTAAATTGGCTTCAGTGGCTTTCATTTGTATAATTATCTCGTCATATTGATTGTACTTTAGATAAAGCTACTTAGATGACAAAAAAACATATTTTAGGCGATTGCTTTGTGATTGAGATTAGGGGCGATCGCTTTTTGATGTTGTTGGTTTGTTGAGGGGGCGATTGCTTATTCATGAAAGTATGGATATGTTAGGCGATGTATGACGAAATTCTAAAACGTTTATAGAACCAACATTCCGCTCGTAAAGGAAGGGTAAAATAATTAACGAAAGCCAGAGTGAAAGCGGAAAGCGAGGAAACAAAGATTAATACAGAGATGCAAGTATCGAACCTAGACCATCTAGGAATCGTAGCAGGAGTAATCCATGAAATGTCTAAATTGAAGATATTTCATCCCCTGTAAAGCGTTGCACTCCCAACCGGATTATGGATAATATTAAAATCAACAAAAACATTACTAATCCAACGGTACAGCCATAGCTAATCTTCAATTGTTGAAAGGCTTGATTGTATACATAATAAACAATAGTACTCGACGCATTATTTGGCCCACCCCCTGTAATCACATAAATTTCTTCAAATACTTTAGTGGCCGAAATCGCACTAATCACCCCCACCAAAAGCAAATAAGGGCGCATCAATGGAATCGTAATATCAAAATGTTTACGAATACCATCAGAACCATCGATCGCCGCCGCCTCATACAAATCTGCCGGAATCGCCTGTAACCCCGCCAAATACAACACCATATAATACCCAAGCCCCTTCCACACCGTCACTGCCATCACCGAAAACAAGGCCACCCGAGCGTCCGTCCGCCAACCAACACTAACTATTCCCAAGGCATTCAGCCCCTGATTCAATAGTCCATTACTATCATAAAGCCACTTCCAAGCAATCCCCGCCACCACCATGGATACCACAACAGGCGTATAGAAAATCACACGGAACCATTGAATGCCCCGCAGTTTTTGATTAGCCAGAATTGCCAAGCCCAACGGCAATGTCATGAGTAATGGCACAACGCAAACTAAATACAAAAGCGTATTGTAGAACGATCGCCAAAACAAATCATCATGGAGCAAAATCCGAAAATTCTTCAGCCCAATCCATTCCGGCGCACTCAGCAAATCGTATTCTGTAAAGCTCAAATAAAAGGCTTGGATGACCGGGTAAAATACCGTTAATCCCAACAACAACAACGCAGGTAATAAAAAGAAATAGGGGGTCAACGATCGCCTATTTACACTCCACCGATTCACTGCCAAACCCGATCGTTCAGAGTGTTGCAGACTCATAAAATACCCACAAACATAAAATACTCACAAACACATAGAGGCAACTAATACTAGGCACGAATAACAGAAAAAATGAGAGAAGTCTTGAAAACCACACCCATCATAGTAAGCCAAAGAGCCTGAATAACTAAATTTCAACTGAAATCAGCGGCTCTCCTAATCTTCTTCAACTTCAACACGCTTAATCGCGCGACTCGGTGGCATCACCCGCACTCGACGACGACTGGCGGGTTGGGCCGTTGGTAAATAAGCTTGATAGTCATCATGAATGAACTCGATCGTTCGACCCGATCGGTTTTGGCGAGCCAACAACACAAACATACCTACCAAGGCAATGCCGCCCCCAAACGTCAACATCATGCCACCTAACGCCCAGGGCAATCCCGACAACACTGACGTTGCGGCCTGCTCAGACGGACTATTTACGGGAGATGTTGGTTGAGGAACCATTGCTGCTGATGGCTGCTGAGCTAGTGCGCCCGTCCGGACTTGAGCGGTCATTGCATCCATAACCGTCTGCTGACTATGAACTTGCAATTGGAGCTGCTCAATTTGGGTCTTCAATGACTCAACCTTGACATCCAACTTGGCATCTTCGTAGGGCGATCGGCTTGGAACTGCTGTTATGGAATTTTGAGTGGGAGGCATAACTTGCCCCGTCACCGGATTCATATTTCCTTGCCCCAATGATAATTGAGGAAGTTGGAACGATTGTTGAGACGGCATAGATGGGGACCCGATCGTCAAACCACCCCGCATCATCACTAATGCCACCAATCCGGCTAATGCCGCACCACCTAGAAAAGAGGTTGTATCACTCATTGCTCTAGCCTTTTCGTTTGGATAAAACTCAACGGAACCACTGAATACTTTACCGGGAACTGAGACCGCTCTACATAATAACCGCGATTTTCAACCTTGGACTAGTAATTTGCAACTAATTCTCCATGCCACTACTTTAGACACATGCCTTAACTTTTAAGGTAGATACGCACAATATAAGAAATTCATCCAAATTCGTCCAAATTCACCCGGTCGTCCGGAATAGATGGCAAATCAATTGTAGTCCTAAAGCAGGATTATCCCTTATTCAGATTTGCTACAGTAATAGTAGTTACTTTATGGGATTGCATCAAAACAGTTGTTCCTAATTTCGTCTTAATATCTATGTATACATCACCTGATTTCAATTCAAACACTTCTGGAACTCCTCTGGGAAGCTACTTAATAGAAGCGGGATTGATCACGGACGCCCAGGTTTCGGTTGTGCTGAATGATCAGCAGGTGGCCACCGATATGCGGTTTGGGGAAGTTCTGGTGGCGCGGGGATGGGTTAAGCTCGAAACAATAGAGTTCATCATGACTCGGGTGGTTGAACCCGAACGGCGCGCAACTCAAGGGCGCAACCTTTCCGAATCGCTTCCCGAATCAAACAAACAAACCCCAGCGTCGCCAGCCCACAAAATACCGCCTTATCCGGTAAGATTTTCTGCCGATCATTTAACCGAAACTCTAGTCGCCCCACCAGCACAAACCTCAAAACCGACCCCGCCGCCCTCTCCCATAACGCCCCCAGTGATTGCTCGTGCCCGCAGCTTAGACGGGGATTTTGAGTTGGAAATTCTTGACTCGCGCGCCGATACAGGTCCCCCAAGTGGGGCATCTAGTGAGGCATCTAAAACCAATCCCTGTCGTAACGATCGTAAACCCCTGCCCTCGGTGTCTGAAGATGGCGGGGTTAACTGGGCGGGCTAACGTCTTCAGGGCTAAAGCTTTTCACCACTCGCCCTGCCCCACGCAACTCAGATAAATAATGACGGCTCACGGGATCATCGCTCGTGGTATCCAATGAATCAATGCCAATGCCATCGCGACCGTGCTGGATACCGGAACTATGAATATACTGGCCATCCCCCAGATAAAGCCCCACATGAGTTGCCTTAGTCGAGGTTCCGAAGAATATTAAATCTCCGAGTTGAAGCTGTTCTAGCAGGTGTGATAAATCCTGCCACGCAATCGCCATTAAAAATGACTCTTGTTGATAGGCATCCCGTGGCAACTGAACTCCGACGGATCGAAACGCCGCCTGCATCAAGCCCGAACAGTCATAATTGGGAGCCACCGTGCCGCCCCAGAGATACTGATTGTCCACCGTCATGGCCTGACGAGCAAACCCGATCGCATCTGGCAAGCGTGTTTTAATCTCCAACGCTGTTACCACGGGCGCACAGTACTGCGTCTCACTCGCCACCAATTTGTCCCAATCCGCCGGATCCAGCCAGCCCGGATACTCGTCCTCCAGCAATTTCACGGTTAACGGAGCGGTCGGTGCAGTACTATCGATTTCTGGATTCCTCTCCCCACCATTTTGAGAATTGATAGCCTGGGGATTTAGGGTCAACCACCGATCGGGAGCGGCCTGCGTCACCAATGAATTTAATTCAGGTGAGCTGTAGAGATTTAAATTGTCTAAAATTCGATATTGCACTTGATATTCAACCTGTCCCATAAAGCCAGCCTTACCATGCCATTTTTCAAAAAAGAAGCCCAACTCGAACTCCAAGGCGATCGGATTCTAGATGCCATCTGGAAAGCCTATCCCAAACTCGCCAAAAATCAACTGGCCCTAACCTGGATTGTCTATGACCAACCTTTTATTAATACTGGCGGCGCACTCAAATCCACTGAATTTTGGAGTCGGATTCCTCGGGGCTTCAGCTATCGCGGGGTCGAGTGCATCTATCCGGCCAGCGTCGTCAAACTATTTTATTTAGTCGCTGCCCACGAATGGCTAGAGCAAGGCATGATCCCCGCCAGCAGCGAACTCGATCGGGCCATGAATGACATGATTGTGGACTCCAGCAATGATGGCACCGGCTTGGTTGTGGATATGCTCACGGGCACCACCAGCGGCCCAGACCTCGCGGGCGGACCATTTGAAACCTGGAAACATCAGCGCAACCTGGTCAACCGCTACCTGCAATCGCTTCAATGGGAAGAATTGAACAGCATCAACGTCTGCCAAAAAACCTGGAGCGATGGACCCTACGGACGGGAGCGGGCTTTTTACGGCGAACGTCTGGGCAACCGCAATAGCCTTACTACCGATGCCACCACTCGAATGCTCCATGCAATCGTGGGCGGAGTCGCCGTGTCCAGTACCCGATCGCAATCCATGATGGACACCTTAGCCCGATCGATGGATCCGGCAGTCCTCAAGGCTGATCCGGAAAATCAAGTTACGGGGTTCTTGGGTGATGGCTTGCCCATACACGCCCGCCTCTGGTCCAAAGCTGGATGGATGAGCCAAGCTCGTCACGACACGGCTTACATCGAAACATCGGACACCCTGCCCTATTTATTAACTGTTTTCACCGAAGGGAAAGAAAATAGCCATGATGAGACGCTTTTACCCTTCATCTCTCAACAAATTTATGCAGAAATGCGATCGATTTCTAATTAAACAGTAGTGGAAAATACAACTAACTCAGTATTTCTGAAGCGATAATTAAATTTGTGTCCTAGAGTCAAATCACTAAAATCTAGCAGTCTCGTGTAGGGCTGCTTTTTTATTGGAGTCATCGAAGATAGTCAATCCCGACAGCTTACTTATCTTTAATTGGTAACCTCGGATACTTCAAAAACTTGGCCATCAAAATCTTTCACTAAGAAGTTCAGAGGCCGATCGCTGCGAATTTTATGCTTTAAATCAAGACGTTGGGTACGCATCAGAATCTGGTCGAGGCATTCACGATCGAAACAAATGTGACGGTGACGAGAATTTTCGCCCATGCTCGCCCCAGAAATAACGTGAATCTGAACATTTTTACGAAGTTGATACCACAGGCCATCATTCCCCCCCCCTCGAACTGTCGTGCTGCCCGCTGCCCCCGACAAATACATCGGATTAATGCCCGCTGTGCCTAGAGATTGCTCGTAATTATAGTAATAGTGCAATGGAATAGCCGCTGCATTCAACCGCAACACACCCGCATAAAACTGCCGCGCCGCCTCTAAGTCCGACACCATTACCGTGTAGACCTTCGGCGCACTGGTTAAAAACATCCACATCGCGCCGCCATAGGCCGCCAACAGCATCACCATGATCCCTTGGGTCGAAAACAAGCTATCACCAAGCGAGGCCCAGAGGCTCGCGATCGGAACAATCGGGAATAGGGGAGTCATGGTGAATTGCCTTGGGAATAGGGACAGTGAGGATGGTGAAAATAGGAACAGCGACTTCTTTTTTCAATATTACCAATATTTTTTCAGGATCAGAACACTTTTGACGGGTTTGGATTTCCGATTTTTGAGCCAAATTTTAAGTCTGATCTTAAAAAAGCTGTTTTTAAATTGAACCTGCGAATTATCATATCGGTGTTCAGACTTAAAATTTTTGTTTTTTAGCCCCCACCAATCAGTGTCACTTCCTACCTTCGCTGAAGCCAACCATCCCTTAATCCGATCGATTTCTCAACAAAACGATCAAGAACTGATCGCGCTGTTTCAGCAATATCCCGACTTGGGGCAGTATTTTGTGACACTCTTTTGTCGCTACAGCGGACTGGTGTACCGGGTCGTGCAACATGCCGCTAAGTCACCCGTTCAAACCGACTATCTTTTTGCCTTGGCATGGCGACATGTATTTAATGAATTGAGTGGTCTAGAGGTTGAACAACTGAGCGCAGGGTTTCAAGGATGGCTGTTGTCCACGGTTGCAGACTGTATCAACACGGTCAAACTTCCTCCGGTGGAAGAAGTGCATTACGATCTTCAATCTGCATCTCCCCCGTTTTGGTGCTATCTCGATCGTGCCCTAGATGAGATGCCGCCGACCTTACGGCTGATTATTGTCATGGCTCAAACGTTCAACTGGAGTGAGACCCGAATTTCGGCGTATCTTGAGGCTGAAGGCGAAGTCATGCCGCCCGCTGAAGTCCGTCGTCAACTAGAAGCCGGCTATCGGATCCTGGAAACACGCCTACCTGAAGATATTCGATCGATTTATTTGGTGAATTCCATGAAATCTTGATAACTCCTGGTCCATTTTTGGGCAATATTTAAGAGTTATGCCCTCGGGTGAATTTTTTAAGTGAACGACGGTATAACAAGATTAGGATTCATAATTTTATGAATTTTGTATCTCATTAAACAATTTAAGTGTTTAATGGTGTGCATTCGATGATTATTCATCGAGCTGGATTTCCTGATTTCAATGTTCACATGATGTCTACATCAGTAATGGGGGTTAATGGCCTTTTGTTAATGCCCCTTTGTTAATGGCCCTTTATTGGTCTAATGTTCCTGACTCGTCATATTCAATTCTTGTTTAGCTTTTATCTCTTGTCTTAATCTATTGGGAGTTGTCTCCGTGAAACAACGATCGCATTGGTTTGTCATTGGAGCAATTTTCTCATCGATTATAAGCTCGGGACTGTTCGTAAAGCCTGCCTATGGGGCAGAAATTACCCGTCAACTCCATCAGCAACCGTTTGGCATCGAATTACCATTTGAATTGCAAAAGAGCGATCGGCTTTTAGAAGAGGGCATAAATCAATCCCAACTAGGCAATCTGGCCGCTGCCATTACGAGTTTAAAATCTGCCGCTGAAAGCTATCGTTTACTCAATAATCTCGAAGGTCAACAGCGGGCATATGGGTATCTCAGTCAAGCCTATCAACGCCAAAATCGCACAACTGAACTGGAGGATGCCCTGCGCCAACAGTTGCGATTTGCCCGATCGCGCCAAGATTTTCCACAATTAATTCTCAGCTATAACCAAGTGGGTGAACTGTTACTGAGAACCGCAAATACCGCTGAATCGGAAAAGAGTTTTGCTGAAGGCTTACGCATTGCCCAAGACATTAAAGATATTCCCGGCCAAGGTCGATCGTTAACTAATCTTGGACTAGCCGCGATCGCACGAGGCGACTATGCCCTAGCCATCACCCATTTGAACGCGGCTATCAATCGTCAACAGCTTACGCCAAACGTAACTGCCGAAGCTGTTGCCCACAATGCCTTAGGCGAGGCCTATCGCAATTTGGGTGATTTCCAAAAATCGGTAGGATCCCATTTAAATGCCCTGATTTTGGCCAGGACAGGTGACGACTACGAAACCCAAGATCGGGCGATGACGGGATTGGCGATCGCCTATAAAAATCTGGGCGCAAACAATGAAGCCAAAAGCTGGCTAGACGCAAGGCTAAATGCGACAACGGCCTCTAGACCAACCCATCGTGCTCATGCGCTCCGGGCGATCGCCGAGTTTTATGAGCGAGACGGTGATTTGGCGGCAGCAGATCAGTATTACAGCAGTGCAATTGTAGCCGCAACGCAAGCAGGCGAGTCTCAAATGGCTCAATCGTTAAGCCAAAAACTAGAAAATATTCGTCGCAGTTATCATCTCGCACCGCGTCGTAAAGGCTAGTAATCCATAGAAAAATGGAGCGTTTGGCATGATAATTCGGAAATATCTGATATTTAGTTCGGTATCACGTATCCTCTGTAGCTGGAATTTCACGTTAAGATCCCAGAGACCCAGCCATCTCGAACGAACCATGATTGAGCTATACCAATTTGAAATATCCAGCTACGCCGAGAAAGTCCGATTTATTTTGGACTACAAGGGTCTGGAGTATAAAAAAGTTGAAGTGATTCCAGCCATTGGCCAAGTCGAAGTTTTTAAAATGTCGGGGCAACGACAAGTCCCGGTACTGAAGGATGATGGCACGGTTATTGCCGATTCCACGGCGATCGCGGAATATCTCGATCGGAAATATAGCGATAAGCCTATCATCCCAACGGATGGTAAGTTGCGCGGGCAAGTGATGATTATGGAGCAGTGGGCTGACGAGATTTTTGGGGTGAATGCCCGAAAAGGCTTACTTACCAGCATGAGTCAAAGCCCTAGTTTCCGATCGGCATTGTTGCCCAATACAACTCCTGATGTGTTGAAAAACTTGGTCAGCGCCATACCATCGTTTGATTTCTTAGGTGGTTTGGGCGCACCCATGGGCATGTCTGCGGATAAATTTAAGGACGATATTCGTCAAAATCTATCCTGGCTTTGTTCTATTTTGTCAGAGCAGCCTTATTTGGTGGGTGATGCGCCCATGCTAGCTGATTTCACCGTGGCTGCTCTCAGTATGTACATTAAGTTCCCAACTGGTAGCTATATCAGTATGCCGGAAGCGGTTAAAGGTCAAGGTGTTCCGGGGATTGCGGACAATGAGCTATATGACACCTTTTGGAACTGGCGTGACAAGCTGTACAGCGATTTCCGTCAAGCAGGCGCACCTATTATTATTCCCAGTGGGGATCCGGGTCGCCCAACCTCTATTAGCATTGATTAGAAGATTGATTAGAAGATTGATTAAATACGATCGTTAATACAACGATCGCCAGGGCTGTTTCATTCTAAATTTCGACATTTTGTGCATCTACGAGAACGCGCCGTTCCAGGCATCAGAGATTTTCGTCTTCGATGGCTGAAACCACATAAACTCGTCACCTAAATCTAGAATGAAATGACCCTGCAACGATCGCATTTAATCAAAAGCAAATGCGTAGATCTCTTTTTAGATCTACGCATTTTTAATTGAGTTAAAAAATAAGATTTGAGTTCACACACCCACAGAGTTATTCTCTGGCACAGCAACGGGTTCAAGCACCCTACTCTCTAATTTCGCCAGTAATACTGCATGGAGCACATTACCCATCACATTCAGCACCGTACAAAAGCCATCCGCCAAACGGTTCACCCCCGCCAAAATCGCTACCCCTTCCACAGGCAATCCCGCCGCTGCTAACACCGTCGCCATCATGACAATGCCTGACCCTGGCACACCCGCCGTACTAAAGGAAACCAGAAGCGTACTCATGAACACCGACACCAGCAAATTTACCGTCAACGGCACTTGAAAAAGCTGCGCGATAAAAATAGCACTAAACCCCTGCATAATCGCTGAACCATCTCGCTTTAACGCAGTTCCCAAGGGAATGGCAAAACTTGCGATCGGTTGGGGAAGATTATAATTTTCCATTGCGTCTTTCAACGCTACGGGCAACGCTGCGTTAGAACTCGCCGTACCAAAGGCCAAGGAAAAACTCGCTTTGAAACTTTTAAAAAAGAACCCGATCGGAATTCTAAAACTCAATAACAGGAGAACATAAACGCCAATCATGATTAAAACAGCAATGATGTTACCCAAGACATAACTAAATAAATTACCAATCACCCCCAACCCTTGATTCGCGATCACCGAACTCATCAAAGCAAACACACCGATCGGCGAAGTGTACAACACCATGAATAAAATCTTTTCGCTAATCGCATAGAGGCTTTCAATGAAGCTGACAAACGGCTCGGCTTTAGTTCCAGCTTGTTGAATGCCCACACCAATCAAGGCCGCTGAAACAATTGTTTGCAACAGGTTTCCCGTACTCAATGCCGCCAAAGGATTCGTTGGAATCAATTCAATCAGCCATTGGATTAAATCTGGCACTTTCGTAGACGTTTCGATCGCCGTAATCTCGAACCTCGTCAGGCCCACCCCGGATTGCAAGCCGATCGCCGTTGCCATACCAATCACCACAGCGATCGGACTCGTCAGCAAATATCCACCTAAAAGTTTGATCGCATATCGCCCCACCTGCGCCGCATTCTTGACCCGTGTCAACGCCAAAATCAATGACGAAAATACCAACGGCACCACGACAAACTGAATCAGGCGCAAAAAGACCTGACCCAAGGGATCGAGTAAAAAATGATCCAACGGCATGACAGCGGACGGAAACCAATCATGTAATGCCGCACCAACACCAACACCGAGACCTAAGGCGAGAAAAATCAGGGTAGAAAGAGTCATAGATTCGAGCAAACGAGTCTAAAAAAACGTCGGGTAAAGTACTGTTGGATTATTTGTACCAGACTTCTCATCTCAAACCTGATACATCTGATACATCTGATACGGAGGAAACACTATCAAGACTAGGGACTTGATGGTCTGATTCCCACCGTTCCAGTACCACCGCATTAGCCACATTGCCGATGACATTCAGAACCGTATGGAAGCTATCCATTAACCGATCGACCCCCGCCAAAATCGCCACTCCTTCCAAGGGCAAACCCGCCGCCGTAAAAATCGTGGTCATCATGACAATGCCAGCCCCCGGTACACCAGCCGTACTAAACGATACTAAGATGGTGCTGAGCGCGATCGCCAATAACAAATTCGGAGTCATAGGAATGTCATAGAGTTGCGCAATAAAAACCGCATTAAAGGCTTGACCTACCGCCATACCATCGCGCTTCAATGCCGTGCCTAAAGGAATTGCAAAACTCGCGATCGTTCCAGACAACCCATAGTCTTCAGCATTTTTTAACGACACAGGCAACGCCGCATTAGAACTCGCCGTCCCAAATGCGAGAGATAAACTGGGAAAGAAACTCTTGAAAAACCTTAGGGGTTGGGCTTTGAGCAAGACCAAAATCAATAGATAAAATCCAGTCATTAATCCGATCGCCAACACCACCCCAATCATATAAGTCAATAGCCGAATCAATATCCCAACCCCTTGGTCCGCGATCACCGAAGCCATCAAAGCAAATACACCGACAGGGGCAAGATAGAGAATTAAAAATAGAATTTTTTCACTGATAACATAGACACTTTCAATAAATGCAATAAAGGGTTCAGCTTTCACGCCCGATCGTTGAATTCCAATCCCAATCAAGGCTCCAGAAATAATAGTTTGTAACAAGTTACTCGTACTCAATGCCATCAAAGGATTGGTCGGAATCAATTCCACTAGCCAATTAATCAGGTCCGGAGCTTTCCCCGTTATTTCAACCTGAGTTTGGGCAAGACCCGTTAAGCCCACACCGGGTTGCAAGACAAGTGCCGTTACCAAGCCCACCGCCACGGCAATCACACTGGACACCAAATAACTGAACAGAAGTTTAGCCGTGTATCGTCCCATTTCGGACGCATTCTGAATCCGGGTCAGCCCCATGATCAAAGCCGAAAAGACGATCGGCACCACCACAAACTGAATCAGCCTCAAAAAAGCCTGCCCCAAGGGCGCTAACAAATAATGATTCAGCGGCACGATCCACAGGGGAAACCACTCATGCAACGCCGCACCGAAGCCCGCACCGATCGCCAAGGCCAGAAGAATAATCGTAGAAAGACTCATTAATTAATAGGGTTTCATCGCGAGAGATTGACTCTTAAAACTTAGCGCAGATCCATCCCGTAAAATAGTTCTATAGGAACATCACAGTCCCTCGAACACCCAAAACCAACAATTCCTACGGGTATGGAACTTTTGATTCACCAATTTTAAAGTTAGTCCTTCTACTTATAGAAAAGTGAGCTAGACTAAACCACCCCGACCGCAGAACCTTAGCCCCCACTCCTTTAAGAGGATTCCTACCCTTGAACGCGATCGCCCCCCAACCACTAAAGCTTCCCAAACGTGTTTCGACGGCACTCCTCAACTCTCTCGCCTCCGGTGTTGTGCCGCGCGTCGGTGTGGAACATTTGAGTGTGGGCCGGGATGCGGAACTTGCGACCTTGCAACAAGATTTGAATAATGTTTCAGAAGGCGGGGCTGCGTTTCGGTTAGTGATTGGTCGCTATGGAGCGGGGAAGAGCTTTTTATTGCAATCCATTCGATCGCTGGCGATGAACCAAGGGTTTGTGGTGGCCGATGCCGATATTACGCCAGAACGACGATTGGCTGGATCAAATGGTGAAGCACGGGCGACGTACCGAGAGTTATTGCATAATCTGGCCACTAAAAGCCGTCCAGATGGTGGAGCATTGTCAATTATTTTGGAACGGTGGATTGCGGGGATTCAATCGCAGGTTGTCGAAGAAAGCGGCAAAACACCCCCAGATGAAGGGTTTGATGGGTTAGTTGAAGATAAGATTCGATCGGTGATTCACACAATTGCAGATTTAGTGAATGGGTTTGAATTTGCGAATGTAATCATTACCTATTGGAATGCCTATCGATCGGATGACGATCGGACCAAAGAATCGGTATTGCGCTGGTTACGGGGAGAATTTTCGACTAAAACAGAATCGAGACAAGCGATCGGGGTTCGGGTGATTATTGATGATGACAGTTGGTATGATTATATTAAATTGATTGCTAAGTTTGTCGCAGATATTGGCTACAAGGGATTACTCATAATTTTGGATGAAGCGATTCATTTAACTAAAATAACAACTAGTATTTCACGTCAAAATAACTATGACAAACTCTTGGCAATGTTCAACGACACATTGCAAGGACGAGTAAGTAGTCTAGGAATCTTTATTGGTGGCACGCCGCAGTTTCTAGAAGATCCTCGTCGTGGATTGTTTAGTGATCCGGCATGGCAGCGCCGTACCCAGCAAAATCGATTGCTTTCAACCTCTGGGGTAACCGATGCAATCGCTCCGGTAGTGCGCTTAGAGCCGTTGAGCGATGGGAGTTTGTTGGGATTAATGGAGCGATTGAGTAGTATTCATCAATGTCATTACGAGTATGAATCTCGGTTGGCAACAGCGGATTTGGAACGTATATTGCAGGTGATGCGATCGCGTATTGGTGGCCCTGTAGGGGCGGCTTCATTGTTGACACCTGGAGAATTAGTTCGTGACTTTACAGGGGTATTGAATGTCTTGCATCAGAACCCAAGTATGTCAATTGATGCAGTACTGCATCAGAAGCCGCATGTGACGGTTCGATCGGAAAAATCCGAAAAGGTTTCTGAAGAATTCGCAGAGTTTACGTTATAGTCATTTTGATTTTACAAAATCAATTATTATTACTCTCTGATCGCATTGAACGATGTTTGTTGGCGAGTGGAAATTTCAAGAACCTATCTGTCTCAAATTGAATGCGGAGAGGCCACTAATCTGTCGTGGAAAGTTCGACAGAACCTCTGTGCAACCCGATTGAATTTACCTCCTGATGATGTTCAAATGCTCGCGAATCTCAAATATCGAGGGAAGCAGCCGGATACCTCTGAGAAGTGGGAAATGCTTTATGACGTGATTAAGATGACGGTTGGAAAATGAGAACTATGATTCCGGTTAGCCCCGATCGCCCTTAGCCCGCAACTTATTCGCGGGTGGGCGATCGGTTGAACGTTGAATTTGGAACTGCTGATTGGCTGGTCGATCCCGACGGTGCGATCGTTGACTAGAGGAAGTTTTGTACTTACAATGTAGCTACTTTCTGATTGTAAGGTTTCTAGAATGACTACAGCCATTAAGACTCGGATTATCAAGATCGGAAACTCTCAAGGAATTCGGATTCCTAAGCTTTTACTCGAACAAAGTGGGCTTGAAGGTGAGGTGGAGATTAATCTCGAAGGTAATCATTTGACAATTCGATCGGTGGCGCATCCGAGAGCGGGATGGGATAAGGCTTTTGCGAGAATGGCGGCAAATGGTGATGATGTGATGTTAGATGAGTATGTTCCAACGGAATGGGATAAGACAGAATGGGAATGGTAGTTAAACACTTTGATGTTTTTTTAGTTCAGCTTAATCCTACGATCGGTCGCGAAATTCAAAAGACACGCCCTTGTGTGGTGATCTCGCCTGATGAGATGAACAACAGTGTGGGCACATTGATTGTTGCGCCTATGACGAGTAGAGGTGGAGATTATCCGAGTCGTGTGATTTGTCAATTTGAGGATAGGGTAGGGCAGATTATTCTGGACCAAATCCGTTGTGTCGATAAGACTCGATTGATCAAGAAGTTGGGGAGAATAAGTCAAGATGAACAGGAATTCGTTTTGAAGGTTTTGGCTGAGATGTTTGCGGAGTGAGGCCGATCGTACATTGTGCTGAGATAGGGGATATTCGCTACACTGAGCATAATATTTTGCCGTTTGTTTTGGGAGGCTGTGGGTGATGTTTGGGAAATTATTTGGGAAGAAGGATACGCAACCGACGCAATCGCAGTCGATGAGTGGGGTGAATGTGAATGGTGGGCAGGTACAGCAAACGCAGAGTGGGCGAGATGGGACGGCAGCGCAACAGGGACAAATGCAGACGCAGCAACAAGGGATTTCGGGAGCTGAAGTTGTGAAGTTGTTGGGGGATTTGAAGGGGGCGATCGTATCTTCGGGGATTTCGGATGAGCAAAAGGAGGATTTGTTGGATTGTCTGAAGGCGGCGACAAAAGAGGCGGGGAAGGATGCGCCAGATAAGGAGTTTGCGAAGGCGAATTTGAAGAAAATGGCGGATGGGATGAAGACGCTGAATGATACGTCTGAGGCGGGGAAGGGGCTTTGGAAGACGGGGGTAGATGTGTTTAAGGCGGTGGCTCCTTGGGTTGGAGTGGCGGCGACGTTTTTTGGTGGGTAGGTAAATTTTTCTGAGGCGATGCGAATTTTTGCTTGAGAAGAGTGAAGACTATTGCTAGGGCTAATTTTTTTGGTGGTTTTGGGATGGATGCAGGGCAAGGACAGGATCTCAACCAGGTTGATTTGAATAAGAGCCAGTTGCAACAGGTTCAGGCGGGGCGGGATTCGATCGCGGCTCAGAATTCGCAGGTCACGATTAATCGATCGATCGTTTCACTGTTTGGTAATCGTCCGGTGGCGGCGGGTGTCGATTGGGATTGGGCGGGAAAGGTCTTGAATGGGCAGTTGACGCAGATTCAGCAGCGGTTGACGGATGTGTTGTTGGAGAATCAGTTGTTTTCGATCGAGGCTGAGGAGCGGTTGGATCTGGTGAGTCGATCGCCTTTGAGTTCAATTCGGCAGTTGAATGTGGGACAGACGATTGAAACTTTAGATCCCGATCGGATGCTGATTGAGGTGTTTGGGCGGAAGGATATTGGTGGGAAATTGTTGATTTTGGGGCGACCGGGGGCGGGAAAGACGACGATGTTGTTGGGATTGGCGGAGCAGTTGGTGAATGAGGCGATTGCGAATCCGAAGACGTTGATTCCGGTGATTTTTGAGTTGTCGGCTTGGAAGGATGATAAGCAGAGTATTCAAGATTTTTTGATTGAGCAGTTGTATGAGAATGTTGGCGAAAATCGTAAAAGTCGGATTTATGAGACTTGGTTGGAGCAGCAGGTGTTGTTGCCGTTGTTGGATGGATTGGATGAGTTGGGGATGGAACGGCAGCGAAACTGTACGGTGAAGTTGAATGAATTTGCGAATACTTATCCGCAGGTGGTGGTTTGTTGTCGGGTGCGGGAGTTTGAGAATGTGGGGATTGATTTGGATCAGTTAAATGGGGCGATCGAACTTCAGGCGTTATCGGATCTACAGATTCAGAATTATTTGAAGACGGTGAATCGGTGGGGGCTTTGGGAACAGATTGTGAATACGACCGAGATGGCGAGAATGTTGGAACCGAATGAGGACGGGGAGCCGGGATTGTTGCGGGTGCCATTGTTTATATCTATTGCAGCGGCAATTTATGATGAGAAGCAGGCGTTTCACAGTAAGGGGGAGTTGTTGGAGAAGTATATCGATCGGCAGTTGAGTTTTGAGGTGCGGAAGGGCGATCGGCGGCAGAAGGAGTTTGAGGGTCGCGTTTGGGCGTTTAAGACGGTGGAGCAGGAACCTCAACGGCAGGAGACTCAATCTTCATTGTCTTGGTTGGCAGGACGGTTACGGAGAATCAATGAGGTAGATCTGTTGATTGAGCAGATGCAACCGAGCTGGCTAGATTCACCTGCGGCAAAACGACGGTATCGGCTAATTTTCGGGCTAATTTTCGGGCTAATTTTCGGGCTAATTTTCGGGCTAATTTTCGGGCCGATTGTCGGGATGATTTTCGGGCCGATTGTCGGGATGATTGGAGAGAGGGATGGTATTGAACCTGTTGAGGATTTTAGAATTTCGATGTCGTGTTTCACGCGACGAGAACTTTTACGAAGTCTGAAACAGTGGCTGATTTTCGGGCTGATTTTCGGGCCGATTGTCGGGCTGATTTTCGAGACACAACAGTGGCTGATTTTCGGGCTGATTGGAAGGATAAGACAGTGGCTGATTGGAGGACTGATTTTCGGGCTAATTTTCGGGCTGATTGGAGGGCTGATTGGAGGGCTGATTGGAGGGCTGAAGCAAGACTTGAAGGTCCGATCGATTCCGAATCAAGGCATTTGGAATTCATTACAAAGCGTAATTTGGGCAAGCATTCTAAGTTATCCCGCAGCAGTTATTTTGCTAATGACTGGACCCGTTGCGAGACATATCACCGAGAAAAATGATTGGATGGATCTACTAGGAATTTATCTAAGGAATTCACCCCAATTTTTACTACCAGGAATATTGTTTGCATTGTTGATTGGAATATTTGCAGGGGGCGGTGCAGCCTGTATTCAACACTTCTGTCTTCGTCTTGTTTTTACCCAAGACAAGACGATTCCCTGGAACTACGCCCGTTTTCTCAACTACTGCGCCGAACGACGGCTGCTCCAGCGGATTGGCGGACGGTATCGGTTTATTCATCGGGAAGTGAGAGACCATTTTGGAAAGTTGGAACCCTGAACGCTGAAGGGGAGAGTTAAAAGATACTTCTTCATTCTCAAATTTAGAATCGATCGGTTTTGCTAATTTCCATCGGGGCGATCGGCAAGCACCGCGTACTTAAGTTACTATGGAAAGAATTAGATTTGACGAAAACATCATGGATTACGGCGACATTATCACGATCGAACCTGGAAAACGCAGCGGTAAGCCCTGTATTCGGGGAATGAGGATTACTGTGTATGACATTTTGGAATATCTCGCAGGTGGCATGACTGAAGCTGAAATCTTAGAAGACTTCTCCGAACTCACATCCAGAGATATCAGAGCTTGTCTATCTTTTGCTGCCGATCGTGAAAAGAAACTATTCGTTGTCGCATTGTGAAATTATTACTGGATGAAAATCTATCCGATCGAATTCCCCATAGAATTATTGACCTCTATCCCGAATCTGAGCATGTCAAGACTTTAGCTTTGACAAATACTGACGATGGCATCATATGGGAATATGCAAAAAACAATGATTTTGTAATTGTTTCAAAAGATGCTGACTTTCATCAGCGAAGTTTAGTCTACGGTCATCCTCCAAAATTTGTTTATCTTCGGATTGGCAATAGTCCAACCTCAAAAATTGTTCAAATTCTTAGAAATAACTTTGATACAGTTGTTCAATTTGAAAACAGTGAATTAGAAAGTATTCTCGTACTAGCATGACTTTGAGAGGCGATCGGTGATCGATCGGTCCAATTCCCTTTCATTCAAGGTTCTAGATCTACGATCCTATCAGCTTAAATTATTGAACTTGTACACCACGATCGCACAATTATGGTTCTCCTAGAATTGCCGTGGTCGGCATCCAGATATAGCGTTCATCGATTGGCTGTAAAATCAAGATGTTAGCCAGCAAGCGAGGGGCCTCATGGAGAATCAGATTCACATTCCACTCGATTTACCGGATGT
>JAPLHZ010000344.1 GCA_026389365.1 Cyanobacteriota bacterium | reverse complement strand
TGTTAAAAAGCAGTGCCTGTATTCAGTTTATTATCCTGACTTTTCTTCGTTTAAGTTAGCTATCTCTAATTGTCTTGAGATGTCTCATACTACTCACAAACAAGAATTAGATTCCTTATTAACTTTGCGCTTTCAGTCTTTTAAAAACATTAAGTCTATTCCCTGTTAAGGTATAGTTATATTGATGAGGCTCTAGATTTTCACGTCCAAACTCAGAAATGATATTCATAGCACCGATACACACTATTGCCGATAGCATCGTGACGATCGTGGGGGATGCCGGTGACATTCCCGATTGCTTCTTAAGTTTTACCTTCAATATTTTTCCGTTGTTTTGCTCTGTCTTCGAGACTCCTATCGATATTCCTCCGACTACTGGACTGTTTTACATTTGAAGTGCGATGAATTATCTAATTAAGCTAATTCGAATTAGCTTAATTAGATAATTCATCAACTATACAAAAGCTATCAAAGGTAAGCCTCTGCTAAAATAGAGTAATTCGATGGATGTTGGCGAATCGAAATGAATATCCCTACAATCGATCGAACCACCGCTCCCCCCGAAAAGGAGTAGGCCTTGCTAAATAAGGTTACGAATAACTTTAGGAACTCTATGATAATCAACGCGATACACTTCTTCTTGGGCAAATGAAAGTACGATTGATTCAGCCCCTAGAATGAGCCACGCATAATCGCACATTTCTTCTAAATCATCAATTAGCATATCGATTAGGCATGGCTCTGGGCAATGAACGGTCAATCGATTGTGCTGATCGAGATAAATAGGGCATTCCATCAGACTTTGACTAAAAAAGCTACGCAGGCGCTCAATTCGTAACTGTTCAAGTAGCAACAAGTCATTAAGACTGATTTCAGTTAGCAACATTTTAAATATTCAACTCCTTTTAACAGTTAGACGATGATAAAACGGGCACTTCTGAGAAGCTTTTTAAGATCTAATCCCTAGTCGGCTATATGAATGAATGAATTGACCTATCGATCGGCTTCTCTGTGCAGAGTAGCTGATCAGGGACTTTTGCTATCCGTCAAATTAGATAGGGTATCCGATGCATTAACTACATGGTTTTGTTTGTAGTTATTTTTTAGCTTCCTGAAAATGAGTTGCTGATTGCTGCTGCGGTTCGACACTACAGTTATTCTGAATAGCAGCAAACAGATTAGTTTCTTCTGGATGGATATCGTCAGCAAGTGGACCTTTGAGGTAGAGATGGTTCATCTTTGACTTAAATTCATCAGAAGTAGGATCAAGTGTTTTGATTTCTGCTCAGGCAATTTTCAGTTCTGCCTGCTCGTCATATAACCCTTAAGTATTGCTCTAAAATATGCGGAATCTATAATAGACCCTTTGTTTCTTTCGCCTCAGAGTGCGCTTAAGTTTTGGTAAAGTTACGCAATATACTCCATTCATTTTTTTGTAAGTCGTTGTTTCTCTCAATCTCTAACAAGAGACCATTTGCTTTTTGGTGATCTATCTGCAAACCATCTTGAATCTTTAAATCTGATTGGTCAGAAGATTTGGTTACAACGCTGCTAACCATACCGGACATGGTTGCCATCGTATCTTGTACCCTTGCCCCAACCCCTCTATCAGCATCTTGCCCCGTCAGTTCCCGATTACCTAGGACTATAAGCATTCCTTGCAGTTGCTCCTGGTGTGCTCGATTTTCAACGTTGACAGTGTTGATGGGAGTAATGGCTTGTGAAATATCTGAGCCAGCCACCTGAGAGGCCTTGTGAACGATAAGTCCTGACATAACTTGGGTATGCTTGAGCAACTCATGACTGCCTACTTTCTCATACAGGGTCAATTCAGAATCTTTCATTATATCTTGAGACTGTCGCACCATTTCTTGAACTGTTTCTTTGGGATTAGATTGAATTCCATAAGCCGTAATCATAGTTTCAACAACTCCGAGATTCTTACGATCGGCGGCTAGCATTTTCTGAAACCCCTCACAAATCTCAGAATCATTACATTCGCCAATTAACTGTTGTTCGTTAGCAATGAGTAAGTTTTGGCATACTCTAATATCTGCCAATTTTTCAGCAATAGTGGTACGCTTAGAATCTGTGAGTGTAGAATTCATACTATTCTCCTTTAGTGAAATTAATCAGAGTTGTTTACTATTAAAGAGCTAGCCGTGAGATGATTTTCAGGTTTCCAATAGTAAGTAAGATAAGCTACTTCTTAGAAACCTCCGTCTATCTAAAGTGAGCGATTCTGCAACTTATTGTGGATTGAAAAAGGTTAGTGTTCATCACTATGACAACAAGGACAAAAAATGAGTTTAAGTACGATCGTTCTAATCCTGATTCCTATTCCTGATTCCTATTAAAGTCTTCTAATCTTCATCGAACCATAGCTCTGGAACACTACCAACAGTTCTTCTAAGCTAGACCTTAGGGGAGGACCTTGGTGATTGCTTTACAACTTCAGTCTAACGGTTCTCTAGCCACTCACCTTATCTAAAACTGACGTTAAAATACAACTTGGCTTTCTCACTTGGGTCTGTTGCGGACGATCGATAGAATGAGAAGTTACATCTGTAAATCTATCCTGGGAGTGACGCTAAATCACTAAAAAAGCGACTATTACCCTAGAGTGGTAAAAGATCTTATCACTCCTGTTGTTCCTGTCACTTCAAGTTGCTTGCCCATTCACTCAGTTCAGTTGCAATGAATCCTGCTCCATTTGTCAAATCTACCAAAGTCGATCGCGTCCTAATTGTAGATGACTCGCTTGACAATATTTTTTTGATTCAGAGTATTCTGCAAGAGGAAGGCTACGCGATCGAGACCGCAGAGAATGGCGAGGAAGCGTTATCTAAAATTGATGAATTTCTGCCTGATTTGATTTTATTAGATGTGATGATGCCCGTGATGGACGGCTATGAGGTGACGTGCCGGGTCCGCAATAATATGGATTTACCCTTCATTCCGATTTTGCTGATTACGGCCTATGACCAACTGAGTGTGGCTCAAGGGTTGGATACGGGGGCAGATGATTTTATTCGTAAACCCGTTGAATATGATGAATTGATGGCGAGGGTCCGATCGTTGTTACGGTTAAAACATAGTGTGGATGAGCGGGATCAGATTGCAGGCCAACGGGAAGATTTTGTGTCGCGGTTGACCCATGATTTACGGACGCCGATGGTGGCCGCCGATCGGATGTTGAGTTTGTTGGCGGATGGGGTGATGGGGGACTTGTCTAGTGAGGTGCAGGAGGCGATCGAAATAATGAGTCGCAGTAATCAAAATCTGTTGACGATGGTGAATATGTTACTGGAAGTGTATCGCTATGAGGCGGGCCGGAAGGCATTAATTTTTTCGGCGGTTGATCTGACGATTTTGGCGAGTGAAGTGGTGGAAGAGCTATCCCCGATCGCAATTCATAAGGGATTGGTCCTGGAACTGGTGGATCAGCCTGTCGGTCCATTGTGGGTGAAGGGCGATCGGATGGAGTTGTATCGAGTGATGACGAATTTGGTGGGGAATGCGGTGAAGTTTACCGATCGGGGCCGGGTGACGTTGAAGTTGACGACGAATCCAGGGGCACTTCTAAACCGAAAAACACCGCTGATTGGGTTGGCGGTCGAGGATACGGGGGCGGGGATTCCGATGGATGAACATGCGATGTTGTTTGAGAGTTTTGTGACGGGGAAACATAAGCGATCGGGGAGTGGGTTGGGATTGCACCTAACGAGGCGGATTGTGGAAGCGCATAATGGCGAGATTAAGGTGAATTCGACGGTGGGAGTGGGCAGTACGTTTACGGTGTTGTTGCCCAGTTATTAGGTATTTGGAAGCTGCACCAATCGATAGTTCTCAGACTGTTGGCGTATAACCAATCGCGGGTTGGCAGGAACCTTTTTCCTGCACCCGACGATGATTTTGGACGCTGATACCGGGTTTGCGATCGGCTTGAGTGTTCCCAGTGGTGTCTTCAGGTAAGTGGTGCGAAGTCAGTGACCCATATCGGATAGAAGTTAGCTCAATTTTGACTTGTGTCGTTATTTCACGCCGCCTTGTTAAAAACTGTTCTCTTTTAGTTTGGCTCTAAAAATCATTCATGGCAATCTCTAATAACTCAATTTCTCCGATCGGTAACTCGGTGGCTCAACGTGAATCATAATCCGCACCGGGCTAAATCGTTGTTCTAATTTATCTTCGATCGCTTCTGTAATCGCATGAGCCGCTGCCACTTCTGCGGGTTCCACAATCAAATGCATTTCAATAAAACATTGCCGTCCGATGACACCTCGCGATGCAATATCATGTACATTCAGTACGCCTGGAACCGATCGGGTAATATCTGCAATATGTTCGGGAGCAATCGCTGATTCATCCACTAGCCAAGGCAAATTTTCCCGCAGCACCGTCCAGCCGCTGTACATCACTAAGGCCGCTACTGGAAAGGCTAATGCAATATCTAACCATTGCCAGTTAAAAAGCCATATACCACCCAAACCGATCAAGACGGCGATCGTGACCCAAATATCACTCAATGTATGATAAGCATCCGCAATTAACAGATTACTATTTAAACGTTTTCCTTCTCGTCGTTCATAGGTTGCGACAAAAATATTAACCGCTAATACAAGAAGTAAAAACCAAAATTCCGATCCGTTGATCTTGGTAGCGACAGCAGGATGGAGAATTCGATCGACTGCTCCCTTGAGAATTTCAAAGCAAGCAATACTGAGAAATCCTGCAATCCCCAATGCTCCAACCGCTTCAAACTTTTGATGGCCATAGGGATGTTCCCGATCGGGCTGGGGCGAAGCGGCGCGGTTTGCCCATAGACCGAGGACATTATTGGCGCTGTCTGTGAGGCTATGAAGGGCATCAGCAATTAAGCTCAGGGATCCTGTCATGAGTCCGACGACTAACTTAATGCACAAGACAAACAAATTGAGTAAAAGCGTTTGTATGAGAACTTTTTGAACTTGCGATCGATTGTCTTTGGGCGCTGAAGGATGATGAGTTGCCATGACCTAACCTTGATACAAATCTGACATCACTTTACCGTATTGTATCCGTAGGGCTTGATGCTAGCGTGACATCAATTTTTAATACCCCCGATTGCCCATTCATCCGATCGTGTTTCTCAATGTCTTGAATTTCTCCATCAGAAACGGCCCGCGCTAGAAGTTTATAGTTTCCTGCATCTTTTGGAGTCCAGCGATATCGCCATAGAGTCCATTCGTGGGGCGATGATGGTTGGTTTTGGTCTGCAATTTGCCAAGTGTTTCCGCCGTCAGTACTAACTTCAACACGAGTGATAGGACGGCTGCGATCGAGGGCAATTCCCGCCAGTAATACCCCATCTTCCCAACCTGCAACCCCAGATTTTGCGAGTTCTACCCGATTATGTTGGTTCCAGGTCCGATCGGTTTGAACTTGCCGTAGTAAAGCATGAGTCGGTATTTCAGCAGTATTTGACCAGCCTTGATTTTCCCAAAAGCCTTTTTTCGTCGTTGCGATCGCATTCAATTCAGTTAGCCATTTCGGTTGCTTTTGGCCAAAGTGCCCCGGAATCAGAATTCTTAATGGAAAACCATGTTCTTTGGTCAAGGGTTTATCATTCATTTGATGCACTAAAAACACATTCGGTTTAGTGAGTTCCTCTATAGGCAACGTAGTCTCATACCAATCATTGGCTTTCATGGCCATTTCGATCGCAGTGGTTTTAATCTTTGCTTTTTCAAGAAACGGCAACAACCGCGTTCCCGTCCATTTTGCATTCCCTATCAAGTTACCGCCCGATGGATTGCCGATGCATTCCATGGTGAGATAAAAGCTCTCCTGCCGGGCATTGAGAAGATCATCAAAGGTGAGAACTATAGGCGTTTCGACTTCACCACCGATCGTGAGTTTCCAAGTGTCAAGATTAACGCTAGAAGTCAGCGCATAGTTCTGTACATAGAAATCGCTGAGTGGGGTAATGAGATGGTCTGGTAGCTGGATTTGGGGGTTGAGTAAATCTAATAGAAACAGTGGATCAATTGTCTTGGATTGGCAACCTGTGAGGAGGCTCGCGCCTAGTAATGCGCTGGAAGTGGTGAGGAGATTTTGAATGAATTGACGGCGTTGCATAGAATCGATCGGCGCTGATTTTATTGGGGGTAATGGGGATAGAAGATCTATCGACCATCCCCAACACAAATTGTCTAGCTTGCGGACTTACGGACCCATCAAGATCACATTGTCAATTACATGAATAATCCCATTCGTTGCTTCAATATCGGTGAGAACCGCCGTAGCATTCTTCACTTCATTTTTTTTGAAATTCAACCGAATAGTCGTCCCTTCTAAAGATGTTAATTCAGAAAGTTTCTCTAAATCAGCCTTAGTATATTTCCCCGAAACAACGTGATACGTCAAAATTCGGCCCAATTGCGGTGGATTCTGAACTAAACTTGTAATCGTTCCGGGTGGCAATTTTTCAAACGCACTATTCAACGGTGCAAATACCGTAAATGGGCCAGGGGATTGCAATGCTTCAACCAGTCCAGCAACTTGGACAGCGGTGACTAGAGTAGAAAACCGATCGTCACTCACCGCGATTTCAACAATATTAGGCATAACCAAACATCTCCAAAATAAATTCACAATCCCCCTTACTAAGAGGGATTAGAGGGATCAATCTACCGATATTCCTGACTCTGAATGTCTCGAATCCGAGCTTCTGGACGCAAGAATCGATCCATTTGGGCTTCAAAAAACTGACGATTTGCCATCAAATGTTCTGGATCTTCGTCATCTAATGGATACAACAATGCTGCACGTAATGCCTGAATAACCGCAGAAGTTACGCAATACATCGATCGTTGGAAACTAACGGCCAACTGTACGATTGTATCACCTTCACCACGACAATGCTGTTTATAGTATTCAACCAAATAGTCTGGCAAGAAATGCAACATATCCTGCGCCAAGAATGTCGGCGGAATGCCAGCGGTGCCAACTGGAAACTTATCAGCGTACAATACGCCGTAATGGAAATCTGGTTGGCTATCGGGAACTTGTCCAGCTTGGGCATTGTAAGATTTAGTGCCTCGGAAAGGTGCTGTGCGATAAAAAACGGCTTCTACATAGGGTAATGCAGCTTCATAGAGCCAAGTGAATCCCTTTGATTTTGGAATAATTTCAAAGCATTCGCCTTTGATGTATACGTGGTGATAAATGGGCCGACCCGCGATCGCAAAAATCCCATTTACCAAGAAATCCATTGCCGCTGGAACACTTGTCATTTTGCCTTCATCATACAAATCTGACATTTCAAAAAATACCGGAGCCATCACTTCCCAGAACAACCCTAAATTTGAATAGTAGGACATTTGGCGACATTGCTCATAGAACATATCAGGGAACAATTTATACAATCCCAACATTGCTGGATTGCCTTTAAAATAGGCTTTAATTACCCGATCGCAGTTCTGTTTGTATTCATCAGTATCTAAAAATCCATCAAATTGGTTCCAGGGCTTGTACATATCCCGATGCCACAACATCGATCGCATACATTCTTCTGCGAATTCCATATTGATTCGATCGTGCCAAAGATGATGGAGAATATTGGGCAAATTCTTCTTCAATTCACCTTGCGCCATAAACTCCCGTAACTCCGGATGGGCATCCCCACAGCCTCGCCAAATACGAAGATCAGCATTATCACCAGAATACTTATTTTCGCGATCGAGGTATTCATCAGAAATAAAATATTTACTCCAAGGCAATGGATTCAAAAAGACCTGCTCAGCAATATAAAGCAAATCCCGCCAATAAAAATCCATTGGTACTGCATAGGCTTTATACAAACCAATAATTTGCATAAGATTCTCGGGTGTATCCGGCAACATTGTCCCGCCCGCTTCGAGACGATAAATGATTTCCGCTAGGGGATGAGTGGATGGTGGAATCTTAGTTTTAGGTGCTTCAAGGGTTTGGGTCATTGTACTTACTCCTGAATATCGGGTTGTTAGCTAGATTCGATCCCCCTAAATCCCCCTTATTAAGGGGGACTAAGAGTTAGATTTAATTCTCAATTCTCAATTCTCAATTCAAACTCCGGTCTGCCCTTAACAATGGGGCTAGAGGGATCTCCAGGAATCACATTACAAACGCGATCGCATCAGATGTGACCTGTGACCATCGTACTAACCAACTCGGCTGAATGCCTAGGAATAGGATGACGATCGTTAATATGAACGCTGGCATATACTCCCATCTGGCCACAGGAGCATAATAAGCGCCTTTTGTGTCAAGTTTTCCAAAGCAGGTTCGGTTCAGCAAAATCACAAAATAGACTGCTGTTAATGCCGTCCCAACGATCGCGACCAACGTCTGTATGGGGAAGGCCGAAAAACTACCTTGGAACACCATAAATTCTGCAACAAAACCCACCATTCCCGGAATTCCAGCACTAGCCATAGCACCCAGGATCAAAAGCGCTGATATCATGGGTAATCCTCGAATTGGATTCAGTAAGCCGCTTAGCAACTCTAATTCCCTTGTGCCGACCTTAGATTCGATCATACCAATGAGATAAAAGAGCAAGGCCAGAATCAAACCATGGGCAACCATTTGGGAAATCACCCCAACCATACTCAAGGGCGTGAGTGCCGCTGTTCCGAGAATGACGTAACCCATGTGACCGATAGAGCTGTAAGCAACCATACGCTTAATATCAGTCTGCGCGATCGCACAGAAGCTACCATAAATGACGGTAATCGCTGCGATCGTGGCCATTAGGGGAGCCACCGAAACCCAAGTTTCCGGGAATAATCCAACGGCAAATCGAATAATTCCGTAGGTTCCAAGTTTCGATAAAATTCCGCCCAACATAATGGAAACAGGTGCCGAAGATTCGACGTAAGCATCCGGCAGCCAAGAATGCAGCGGTACCAAAGGCGTTTTAATCCCAAATCCAACTAGTAACAGCGCTAGCAATACTAATTGAGTGTTGCGAGATAAGTCAGTGGTATCGATCGCGCCATATTCAAAACTCGCCGCACCTGTCAACCAATTCATCGCGAGGAATGCAGCCAAGATCAAAATTCCTGACAATGCTGTATAGATCAAAAACTTGGTGGCCGCATATTCTCGTTTTTCACTACCCCAGATAACAATCAAAAGATAGAACGGAATCAACTCGATTTCATAGAACAAAAAGAACAACATCAAGTTTTGTGCTAGAAATGCACCGATTACCCCAGAATTCACTAGTAATAGCAATGAGTAAAACAACCGAGGACGCTTCAAATCCTCGCCCGGTTTAAGGCCAACAGAACTATTAAATGCCAACAGTACTGTTAATAAATTTGTCAACGCCACCAAAGGAAACGATAGACCATCGATCGCCAAACTATAGTTCAACCCCAAATCAGGCAGCCACGGGAGAAAATCCTGCATCTGCAAACCGATATGACTTAGATCAAACATCACACCTATCGCGATCGTCAACAATAAACTAATTGATGCAAATCCGATCGTTACCAACCGAGACAATGCTGGCGACATCACACCGGGATAAAATCCAACAATCAATGAACCGAGCAATGGGACCAGGATTAAAGCACTTAGTATCATAATAAATTCCTAACCCACATTCAAAAGGGGATAACACAACCACAGCCCAATACCAACTAGCCCCAAGACGATCGTCAACATATAAAATTGCGATTGACCGGACGTACTGTATTTCAAACTCTGACCACTAAACAATGTTGCAAAGCCAAAGAAATTACCGACACCATCAATCCCAATCCGATCGAAACTAGACAACAATTTCGACGAAATAGCCACAAATCCAATAATAGTATTGCGATACAATTGAGGCGTGTAAAAGTCATAGGCGAATAAATCTTGAAGTGACTGGGATGGGAGTTTCACAGGTTTTGAAATGGTTGGACTGAGATAAATCACAGCAGCCAATCCAATTCCTGAGAGGGTGGACCAAGCCAGAATCACAGCATTGTCTTTACTAATTTCAACCCAATTCGGCAGAACATCAGCGGCTGATAGCACCAACGGTAAATGAATCACCAACCCCATCACTACCATCATCGGCAAAATCATCCAATAATGAACTTCCGGCGATCGTTCCGTAAACTTTGTAGTCTGTCCTAAAAATACCTGACAAAACACTCGGGTGAACCCAAATGCCAACATTGCATTCACCGCAATCACTAGTACTGCCAACCATGGATGCGTAATTCGTAACCCTTCCACAAGTTGCAACATTGCCCAAAAACCGCCAAACGGAGGCATCGCAACTACTCCCAATGCCCCAACAGCATAGCTCAAGGCCGAAATCGGACGACGACTAAACAGCCCACCCAACTGAGTCACATCCTGGGTCACACTATTCCAAACAACCGCACTCGAACTCATCACCATCAAGGCCATTCCCAACGCATGAGACACACTCAATAGCAATGCGGCTTGAATATTTCCAGTTCCCACAGCAATGAAAACACAACCCATCAATACACTGGTCGGATAGGACAATGTACGTTTAATGTCAATTTGAGCGATCGCAATCAAGGATCCACCCACTGCGGTCAAGGCACCAATAAAGATTGCAAAATTCAATACCGTCGGAGATAACGCGAGTACAGGTTGAAGTTTTACCAAGACCCAAGCCCCCACTTGGACCACTAGGGAATTTCTTAAAATTGTCCCTGGCACCGGACCTTCCATCGCCTCATCGAGCCACAAATGCAATGGGAATTGCGCACATTTGCCCATTGGACCCGCTAGCAATGCTAACCCCAACAACGTCATCACCTTCGGATCAACATTGGCTGTTTCTGCCCAAATCGCCAATTCGGTATAGTTCCAAGTGCCTGCGATCGGCAATAATGCCACCACGCCCATCAATAGAAATAAATCGCCCACCCGTTTAGTCAAGAAGGCATCCCGCGCCCCTGTGATCACCAAGGATTGGTTAAACCACAGACCCAATAGTAAATAGGTTCCCAGCGTCAATAACTCCAACGCAATGTATCCAAAAAACAATGAATCATTCAACACCAGGAAATTCATCCCGGCCTCAAAGAATGCTAGCAACGAGAAAAATCTAGCCCATCCCCAATCCAATTCTAAGTAACCTATTGCAAACACCTGCGCTAGAAAATTCAACCCCGTAATAACGGTACAAGCCGTCAACGCGATCGGATCAATATGAAATGGAATCGACAAATCCAAATTGGCAACTTGAAGCCAAGGCACCGTAAAATCCACCGCCGGATTATCCCAGGCATAAAAGAGAGCAGCAGAGGCATGGGCAAACGCCAGAAATGACATTAACGCATTTATATATCCAGCAGGCCGTGGACCTGTTCGCCGCGTAATACCTGGGAACCAAATAACAGAAAGAGCTGCACCTATTAGGGTATAGATCGGCAGCAACCATATAGATTGAATTAGAGGATGTGACATTCCCGGTTCCTAACAGTAACTATTGGATTGAATCTATGATTTGTTCAGTTTTCATTGAGTATATACAATTAAACATGATGGGTTAGCCAAAATTATAGAGCATATCTCTTATTATTTTGATTGCATGGATTGAGTCTTACCTATGGATAGATAATCATCAATTCCTGATATCAGTTAAATTGATGGTAGACCCAAGCAGCACCATGACAGATCCGTAGGCGCTTCCGTGGGCGCTTGGATGCGGGGGCGATCGGGAAATAGTTGACTGTTAGGTTGGATAGTATAGAGGAGTCTATGTTGAGTTGGGAATCGGGTTCTAATATCTCGCGGATGCAGCGAGAGCGGGCTTGGGTCGAAGTGAATGTGGCGGCGATCGACCATAACATTCGGCAAATTCGCCAGTTGCTAAAACCGGAAACAGACTTGATGGCGGTCGTGAAAGCAGATGCCTATGGTCATGGGGCGGTCACGGTGGCGAAGGCCGTACTGAATGCTGGGGCGACTTGGCTTGGGGTTGCGACGATTCCGGAAGGCATTGAATTGCGAGAGGCTGAGATTGAATCCCCAATTTTAGTATTAGGAGCCACTAACTTGCCGGAGCAGGTAAGGACTATTGCTCGCTGGAACCTGTCGCCTACGCTTTGTACTTTGAAACAAGCCGTACTTTTTTCAGAGGCGATCGGTGATACAGGTGCGTTGTCAGTCCATTTAAAAATTGATACAGGAATGTCGCGATTAGGAATGCGTTGGACGGAGGCGATCGAATTGTTTAATCTTGTAAAACAATTGCCGAATCTAAAGATTGGAGGGGTATGTTCCCATTTTGCCACCGCTGACGATCCAGACCGGACCATTATGAACGATCAACAGCAGCGATTTGAATCTGTTCTCAAAACCTGTCAAATTCCTGAAAATATTCCGCGTCACTTTGCAAATTCAGCCGCAACCATCGTTGATCCAAATCTACAATACAATATGGTCCGCACAGGGTTGATCACCTATGGATTGTATCCAGCCCCGCATTTACGCGATCGGATCGATTTAATCCCCGCATTACAAGTGAAAGCGCGAATTACACAAGTGACTACAATTCCAGCGGGGACAGGCGTGAGTTATGGGCATCGGTTTGTTAGCGATCGAAACATGACGATCGCGGTAATTGGGATTGGTTATGCAGATGGAGTGCCGCGAAATTTATCAAATCAAATGAATGTATTGATTCGTGGCAAACGGGTAAAACAAATTGGTTCAATTACCATGGATCAAATTATGTTAGATGTGACAGAAATTCTGGGTGTTCAAGAAGGAGAAGTAGTGACATTGTTAGGAAAAGATCAACTGGATTCCATTAGTGCAGATGATTGGGCAGACAAATTGGGGACGATTTCTTGGGAGATTCTGTGTGGGTTTAAAAATCGATTACCACGAGTGATCGTCGGCCAGACAGCCGTAGCGCGGGCGACCATTTAAGCAGAAATCACCATTTAAGCAGAAAATAATAGATATCTCCCGATCGATTCTTTCCATC
Source organism: Cyanobacteriota bacterium (assembly GCA_026389365.1). Classification (GTDB taxonomy): domain Bacteria; phylum Cyanobacteriota; class Cyanobacteriia; order Leptolyngbyales; family Leptolyngbyaceae; genus JAAFJU01. The sequence goes on along the minus strand of JAPLHZ010000344.1, from coordinate 15,809 downwards.
TCCTTGCTAAATTAAATGAGTTCTATAATGCCCATCATTAGCGCAATCGCCAGCCCAATAACCATAGCCCCATGCTGACCCAAACCTATCTCGCCCATCTACCGGAAACCCTGAACGCTCTCAAACAAACCGACGATCGTTGGACAGAACTACGATCGAGATCCGGCGCAGACCCGACGCAAGTCATCAGGAAACTCAACACCACACTGACACATCTGGACTACGACGTAATCATTGCAGGCGGAACCTTAGGATTGCCGATCGCCCTCACCCTAGCCATACAAGGTCACAAGGTCGCCATCTTAGAGCGGGGAATTCTCAAAGGGCGCGAACAAGAATGGAACATTAGCCGTGATGAATTAGGTGGGTTAGTTGAACTCAACATGCTGACCCAACAAGAATTAGATCAAGCAATCGTTAGTGAATTTAACCCAATTCGGATCAAATTCGGCGATCGGGAAATTTGGACCAAAGACGTTCTAAATGCTGGCGTAGATCCAATTTATTTGCTAGAAACCCTCAAACAAAAGTTTCTCAAACTCGGTGGCAAACTCATTGAACAAGCGGCCTTTAAAACAGCAACTGTTCATCCCAATGGCACTGAAATTCACTACGAATTAAACAATCAATCTAATCATCAATCCAACTCCATCACCGCCCAATTGTTGATTGACTTAATGGGCCACAACTCACCTGTAGCATTACAATCCCGCGATGGCGAAAAACCTGATTCCGTCTGTCTCGTCGTCGGCACCTGCGCTACAGGCTACCCCGAAAATACTACCGCCGACCTAATCGCCTCCTTCACACCCATTCAAAATCAATGCCAATACTTTTGGGAAGCCTTCCCCGCCCGCGATGGCCGGACCACCTACCTATTTACCTATCTAGATGCTGAACCCGATCGTATTTCCCTCGAAACCTTATTTGATGAGTACTTTCGACTGCTCCCCACCTACCAAAACATCACAATTGACCAACTCGACATCAAACGCGCCTTATTCGGAATTTTCCCCTGCTACAAAGACAGCCCCTTAGTTCCAGACTGGGATCGTATCCTATCTCTCGGTGACGGTAGCGGTGCCCAGTCGCCCTTAAGTTTCGGAGGATTTGGAGCTATGATGCGGCATTTAGTCCGGCTATCGGACGCATTGAATCAAGCTATTTCCACCGACTGCCTCAATCGCGCTAGCCTAGAACTGATCCAACCCTACCAGCCCAACCTCCAAGTCACCTGGCTCTTCCAGAAATCCATGAGTGTCAAACTCAAGCAAAAATTACCCCCCGAACAAATAAATCAACTCCTCGCCGATGTATTCGGAGAAATGGAACAACTGGGAGATCTCGTCCTCAAGCCATTTTTGCAAGATGTCGTACAGTTTGGCCCCCTAACCCAAACCCTCTGGCGATCGTCCCTAAAGTCGCCCTTGATCTTGTTTAAAATCTTGCCCCAAGTCGGACTCTGGACCTTGTTAGATTGGATGCGACATTTCGTGAATTTAGGCTTTTATACCGCAGTTGACAGCATAATCGATCGCAATATCTCCGTTCTCGTCCCATTCTTGAGCGCCCAACCGCCAGCCTTCCAATATCGGATCTATCGTGCTCTTGAAGCCTTCAAATACGGATCCGGCAAAGACTACTATCCGTCTAACCATGAAGACGTGCCTGACCATGAAGACGGACAGCCCTATGGGGGCTTACAATAGGTTGAAACCTTTTCTGTTGATAATCGGTCTATGCAACTTTCCCTTGCGCGGCGCTGTTTCATCCGTGAAATCCGTCAGCCGGATGAAATTATTAACATTGAGCGAGCCGCGCTGTATATCGCTCAAGAAGCGCACCCAACTCTGGACATTGATGAGTCGATTGCTAGCTTAGATGCGATCGCCGCTGTCATCCGCGATCGTATTCCCGAGAGCCGTTATCCACTAAAAATCATTCAAACCATCAATCAATATCTATATGCTGAATTGGGCTTTCGGGGTAATCGCACCGATTATTACAACACCCAAAATAGCTACCTAAACCAGGTTTTAGAACATCGCCTCGGCATCCCAATCACCTTGGCATTAGTCTATCTTTCTGTCGCGAAACGCCTTGATTTTCCTATGTTGGGCATTGGAATGCCGGGACATTTTTTAATCCGACCTGATGTCGGTGAAATGGATATCTATGTCGATGCCTTTAATAGCGGCGAAATCTTATTTCCACAAGACTGTGAAGCGCTATTGCAAAAACTCTACCAAGAACCCGTGCGGCTCAGACCTGATCTACTCCAGAGCGTCAGCAATCGTCAATTTTTAGCTCGGCTATTGGGAAATTTAAAGGGCGTTGCGATTAATCAAGGCGATATTCCCGCTGCCCTCGCTGCTGTGGAACGCATTCTGTTGCTCTTCCCAAATGCACCCGCCGAACTCCGCGATCGAGGCATTCTTTATTTCCAACTTCAACGTTGGCCCGAAGCCCGTCATGACTTGGAAATTTATCTCGAAACGGATCCAACGGCTGGCGATCGGGACTTAATTCAGGATCTATTGCGGAAAATAAATAGCTAAAAAACCTCAAAAATAAACAAAAAATAAGGAGCGATTAAACAACTCGATCGCTCCTTGGACAAATTTAAACTGATGTCACCTGAATTGATTGCCCTAAGTAACCGATCCCTATCTTGAAGAAGGCTCCTATAAGATGCTATCTATTGTTAGTTCTTACCTAAAACCTGATCTTTAGTATCTGTAAATTTGGAATACAACTCTTGACGTTTCTCCGACTTAAGCATGAAGCGGGTTACGAACCAGACGGAATATCCTAAACCCACAAGTTCCAAAATCGGCTCAACCAATGGAATCTCATTCAATGCACTGAGCAAAGCCAACGTCAATTTTACCGAAACGATCGCCGCGAACACCAACCCCAAGGACACAATGAGCTGCTTGTACTCATTAAAAAAATTGCCAAGAATCGTATCTAAATTGCTGACAACTTCTACACCTTTAGAGAGCATAGCCTTCAGCTCAGGCGTATTCTCATCGATTTCAAGGGGGGCTAGAGAGCCACTCTCCTCTAAATCAGCATTAACTTGTTCCTCAGCCAATTTTAATTCATGCATTAAGACTACCCAATACTCTACTACCCATTAATATTACTTCGTCTTCTGAAAATCGTACATCTGCTTTTAGAGATAAATCCACCCCAAACGATCGTAAAACCTTATCAAACGATCGTAAAACCTTATCAAACTGGCTTTAAGTTTTACACATTACGATACATTGCAGGATATAAGGATTTATGCTGGAATTTATGCAAATAGAAAATATTAATTCACAGGGCAATACTCCGATGGACTTGTTGGAATATCAGGCAAAAGAGCTTTTTCGGACCATTGGAATTCCCGTCCTTTCGTCTCAACGCATCGATCGGATCCAAGATCTAAAGCGCCTTGCCCTTCCCTATCCGATTGTCCTCAAGTCACAGGTTCACGTTGGCGGTCGGGGCCGTCTTGGCGGAATCCGCTTTGTAGACAACACAATTGATGCGATCGCCGCTGCCCAAGTTCTGTTTAACCTCTCCATTTTAGGTGAAAAACCTACTGCCCTCCTTGCCGAACCCAAATTTCAAACGGCGCAGGAATATTATCTAGCCGTGACATTAAATCGATCGCTGCGGCGACTAGTGCTATTGGGCAGCGTCAAAGGTGGCAACGAAGTTCGCAGCGCTATCGACTCGACCCATCAAGTGGTGGTGGAAGGAGAATTTTCCCCTTTTTATGCGCGGCGGTTGGCTATAAAAATGGGCTTACAAGGTTTGCTAATGACCTCCGTGAGTTCGGTGGTGGAGAAGATGTACTATCTGCTGGTCGAAAAAGACTTGGATTTAGTAGAAATTAATCCTCTAGGAGTAAGTGAATCAGGCGAGGTGATGGCGCTGGACGGAAAAGTATCCGTCAATGATGGCGCAATCGCACGTCATCCCGATTTAGTCGCCCTAGCACCCCAACCGATCGCCGTCCAACTCGGCACAGACTCCAACAGCGACAGCCAAAGTCCCCCCTTGTCGGTACAATCGACCCTAGAAGTTCAGGGGATCGTGGGGTTACTGTGCAATGGTTCAGGACTGACCATGGCGACGATGGATAGTTTTTATCAGGCGGGCGGGAAACCGATCGCTTTTCTAAATATTGGTAGTGAAACTAGTCATAACTGGGATGTCCAGACATTTTGCGATCGATTAGTTCAGGGCTTAGAACGCATTTCTCAAACCCCTCAAGTCGAAATAATTCTGTTGAACTTAATTAGCGGAATTGTCACTGGAGATGCGATCGCAACCGCTCTACTACAATTTCTCCATCACTACCATCCCCAATCGGCCTATCCCCGATCAATGTCTAGGGAAATCCATGAAAATTCAGCGCCATTGACCGTTCCTCAAATTGTCGTGCGATGGATGGGACCAGATATTGAGGGAGGAAAATCGAAATTAGTGGGTAGCCCTATCGTGATTTATGATGACTTCGATAGTGCGATCGGACAAGTTCTAAAATTAGTTAACCTCCACAAAACTAAGGCTTAATCCGATCTTAATCAAGTTAATTGTGTAAAATTACGGATTTATTAGTCGAGATGCTTACTACTTGTGTGTTTCAATTGTTGGTTTAAAAAAATTCGGAGAAATAAAGATGTAAAGCTCATCAACGCCATAGTATGTTTTGCTTGGAATACATGTTTTGCTTGGAATACAGCCCATAATATTTACTATTAATCTAATGGATACACACTACATACGGCTATTTTCTGAGTAACCATCCACATGCATTGATTAATACATTCCAGAGTCAGTATTGCCAATCATTAGATCAGTATTCGGTAGTGCCATTATATAAAGGGGAAAGAATAATTAGATATTCTCAGAAGCGGCGCGGTAAGCATTTGACGATTAAAGGCTATTTTTCTCTGTCCTTTAAGTAAGGGCACTACCCAGTATTCTACTATGTGTGGAATACTGGGTAGTGCCGCTTTAGATTTTATCTAACCTAGTCCGGACAGGTTAGATAAATTGATTTAATAAGATCTGCATTCGTGACAATTAGAACATTTTTGTATTGGTTTTTACACTAAAATTCAGTGTTAAATCTTCAGAATCAAGAACCTCGCCGCAAGCGGACGAGGTATGAAACAGCCACTTTTGGGTTTCTTCAGACGTCCCAAGGGACGGGGAATTTACCCGTGACAGATTAAACTTAATACTATCTATTGAGTTTAATCTATAATCCTTACCTTACCGAATTCCTTTCATTTGAATTGATGCATCTATGATTTTTTCTTTCAATAGCCAAGTAATTATCCAAGGCATCTCAGGATCTTTGGGCACAACCTATGCGCCACTCATTCGGAATTATGGAACATCATTAATAGCAGGCGTCAGTCCCGGCTATGGTGGGAGTCACATTGAAGGGGTCCCCGTTTTTGACATGGTGGAACAAGTTGTTTTACAGCATGGTCCGATCGATATTTCCATTATTTTCAGTCATCCCTACGATGTACTTGATGCTGCAACAGAAGCCATGCGCGCTGGGATTCGGCAGTTAATCATCATTAGCCAGGGGGTACCGCCGATCGACATGATTCATCTGATTCAGCAAGCTGATGCTAATGACACATTGATAGTGGGTCCAAATAGTCCCGGCATAATCATTCCAGGAAAAATGTTGCTGGGAATTCATCCACCAATGTTTTATACACCGGGACGTGTCGGAATCATTACGCGCAACGGTCCGTTGACCTACGAAGTTGCTCGTATTATGACCAAAGCAGGGATTGGTCAATCGATCGCCGTTAGTCTTGGGTCGGATTCGATTTTGGGTTCAACCTTGCCACAGTGGCTACAAATTTTAGAGGAAGATGATGATACGGATGCGATCGTTTTAATTGGTGAAATTGGGGGCGACAGTGAAGAGATGGCGGCTAGTTACATTAGGGAATCAATCGATAAACCTGTAGTTGCCTATATTGCAGGACATACGGCCCCACGGGATCGCAGAATGGGCCATGCAGGAACCATTATCGAAACTCAATTGGGAGGATTTGGACCGGATTTGGGAACCGCAGAAAGCAAAGTATCAGTCTTAAAATCAGTCGGGGTGCCTGTCGCAGATCGCCCTAGCCAGATTCCAGACTTAATACAACGCTTGCTAACCCCAAAACGAAAGGCCCGCGCTACAAAAGTACGAACCGAATTGTCAGCGAGCTAATTGTTGGGTTCCAACTATTGGTGGACTCTATATATTGCTTGGCTACATATTATTTCTGAGCTAAATACTATTTGTAGTCACGCCAAACAGCAACCAATAATCCTTGTAATTCAACGTCAATAGCTTTAAGTTCTGTTTCGGGATAAAGAATCCGATCGGGATTTCCAGGCATCAGAATCACCTTAGCGCCTTTCTTGTGGTAGTACTTCAGAGTCGTTTTACCACTGACATGGGCTGCAACGATCGCGCCATTCTTCACGGTCTTTTGATCCGTCACAGGCTGCATGATCACCATGTCACCATCATCGATCAATGCTTCAATCATGCTGTGACCACGAACCTTTAAGGCAAAATGTCCGGGTTTCAACATTAAATTAGAAAAATCAAGCATTTCTACTTCAATATCTGGAAAATTCTCAACAAGACTCGTTGCAGCAATTGCGCCAACCACAGGGATGCCTCGGGGACGGTGATGCAGAAGTCGAATAGTCCGAGCTTGTCCCTCGTCCCAACCAATGTAACCCTTCTTTCTCAGATGCTCTAGACGGCTCTGAACAGGGGCTGGAGACTTCAAAGTCATCGCCCGCATCATTTGCCGAATCGAAGGAGAATGCTGCTTTGTGGTGATGTAATCCACGAGCCAATCATAGAGTTGCTGTTGGGCTTCAGTCAGGGTTTCTAAGTGATCAAGGTATTCCATAGGTCAAGACGTGAACACAGAACAAAGGAAAGCGTATAGAACATTTGTATCCTAAAACATATGAACTGTCTAGAGCGTTTTTAAAAATAGTTGGAATACTTTAGAGTGCTAAACGTGATGGAATAAACGTAGGGATATATTTTGGATAGCTTCCAAGGATAAAAGACTCATGAGACATGTGCAGCAAGCCATTAAGAATTTTTTCAGGCACGGGATCGGACGATCGACGCGGCATATTTTAATTGGGATTTGCGGTGCGGCGATGCTGGGATTTCTGGCGAGTTGCAGTCCTTGGAGCGGAGATAAAGACGATCGGCGTACGACGGTGGAATTTTGGACAATGCAACTCCAGCCCCAGTATACGGATTATTTTACAGGTGTGATTTCGCAGTTTGAAGCAGAAAATCCGACGCTGAGAATTAACTGGGTAGATGTGCCTTGGTCAGGAATGGAGAGCAAGATTCTGACGGCAGTGGCAGCGAAGACGGCTCCTGATGTGGTGAATCTCAATCCAAATTTTGCATCCCAACTAGCGAGCAAGGGCGCTTGGCTTGATCTGAGCGATCGGATTCCGCAACCCGTCCAGATGCAGTATTTACCGAAGATTTGGGATGCAAGTACAATAGACGGTAAGGCTTTTGGGATTCCCTGGTATCTAACAACCCGGATTGCTATTTATAATCAAGCCCTGCTGCAACAATCTGGATTTTCCCAACCGCCCACAACCTTTACCGATTTGATGCAGATGGCTCCTGTTATTAAGGCCAAAACTGGAAAATATGCGTTTTTCACGACCCTTGCACCCATGGATTCCGGTGAAGTCCTAGAAAGCATGGTTCAGCGCGGTGTTCAGCTTATCGATCGCAGTGGTAGAGCGGCGTTTAATACTCCATTGGGACGATCAGTATTTCAAGATTGGGTGGACCTATACCAAAAGAATTTGATCCCCAAGGAGGTTCTGACGGAAGGGTATCGTTATGGTCTAGATCTTTACCAACGGGGCGAAACTGCGGTTGTTGCCACGAGTCCGGAATTTTTAAAGACCCTAACCAAAAATGCACCCACGATCGCATCTCAATCTTTTGTCACCTCCCAAATAACAGGTGAAACCGGAAAACGGAACGTTGCAGTGATGAATCTGGTGATTCCAAAGGATACGCCACGACCTGATGCAGCGGTAAACTTTGCACTTTTTGTCGCGAATCCGACCAATCAACTGACCTTCGCAAAGGCAGCGAATGTTTTACCTTCGACCCAATCCGGTCTCCAAGATCCTTATTTCACAAAGATCCCCGCCTCGGCTAGCGAACTCGATCGTGCCCGCCTCATCAGTGCCGCCCAATTAAAAAGTGCTGAAGTTTTGATCCCAGCCATGAAAGATGGCAAGCGCATACAAAAGGTAATGTATGAAAATCTACAGGCATCAATGTTGGGCCAAAAGACGATCGAGCAGGCTGTGCAAGATGCCGAACGAGCCTGGAACGAAGGCGGATAAAGCTTAATTGTTCAACAGAAAATTATAAGTTCAGATCTTCGTAATTAAATGCCATGAAATTCAAATCTCAAAGCCGATCGTCCCAAATGCCTGAAGTCAACTTGATCCCAATGATGGATGTCATTATGACCATTCTGACATTTTTTATTATTGTCTCCATGACCCTAACCAACAGCACCGGATCTGTGAAGGTTGAGCTTCCCGGTGGTAAGGGCGGAGCGGCGGGAGACAAGCAACCCGATCGTCAAATTATTAAAATCGATGCTCAGGGACAATTTTATTTAATTAAGTCCACTAGCGGCGCTGAAATGCCTGCAACCATGGCCCAACTTGAACCTCAGGTGAGAACTTACTTACAGCAGAATCCAAAGGGTATGGTGTTGATCAATGCCGATCGGACGCTGTCCTATGACAAGGTGATTCAAGTTCTAACCCAGTTGAAAACAGTCGGAGGCGATCGGGTTTCACTGGGGTTTAAGCCAGGTTGATCGCCTGCATCCCTAATCAATACTACATACTCAATCAATAACAGTTACAGCTACTAGCTAGTAAGTTTACTACTTGACAAAAAGTGCCGTCAGCCACAACACCAGACAAACAACCCAAGTCACCACCACACTGAGTGCCTGCGCGCCACCGGGAACAAACGATCGAAATTCGATCGGAATCAGCCCCCACAGCCCGACGCCAATCAAGTATCCAAGAATTAATCCGATAGTTCCAAACAACACCGAGTGGCCAAGATTGAGCTCCTTCCGATAAATCCCGTAAAAGGTGCTCCCTGTCGCCATGGCACCAGCAAACTGTACCGTCGCAGGTAACGGATTAACGGCAACAAGAGTGGACAATATAAGCGCCATAACCGTCGGCACAACCCACTCTAAAAGACTAGGCTTAGTAAACGTGGTTGCCATCCAAGAGCCACTGGGGAGCGATGGCCTTGAAAGCTTAGGAAGGAACGACGGGGTCTTTTCGGCAAACCGAATGCCATCCGGGACTTTTATTTTCCCCTCTTGACGAAGTTTTAGCCGCCGCATCAGAACGGAATCGTAGGACGCTTCCACCTCAGAACATTTCTTCAAGTCCCCTGCATACTCACGCAGGAGCCGATCGCGGGTACTTTGGATTTCTTCAAAACTAGCTGACTCAGCAACGCCAAGCTTTTCGTAGGGAGTTTGATCGCTCATGGGGGACTGTATTTTTGTCTCACTTAACAGATTAGCTCAGTTTTCTTAGGCATCACAACCGCTTTGTGAGAAAACTTACCAATTGTAGGTGCTCCGTTCCCGACAACCTAAGGCATACTAGTTCCTATGAAAAATTTATAGTGTCATCGGCGACTTAGTAAATGAAATGAACGATTCACGTAAAGTACTTCAATCTAGTTGGCAAACCAGTTAACAAAAAATACTGTTTGCCAGTGGGAGATAAGCTTTGTCTTGAAAATGAGTAGTTCGACTAAAGTAGTTCAATTAAAATTTAAGCATTGGGAATAGTTGGTTATGGCTCAAGCCAAAATTTTAGTGGTCGATGATGAAAGTGCAATCCGCAACTTAATTTATCGCTTTTTAGGTAAACAAGATTACCTGGTTGAATCTGCTGAAGATGGCAAAAGTGCTTTGGCCATGTTTGAAAGTTTCAATCCAGATTTAGTTATTTTGGATGTAAATCTTCCCGATGTAACGGGCTATTCCCTTTGTCAGGAAATGCAGAGTCGAACAAACGTCTTTATCTTGATGTTGACGAGTCGTACGGATGAGTCAGACAAGGTACGGGCGTTTAGTCAAGGTGCTGATGATTACATTACTAAACCGTTCAGCTTAGTTGAACTGGGCGCGCGAATTGGAGCTATCCTCAAGCGTCAACGAACAGTGATAACGGCGGAACAGCAATGTCTTGTTTTTAGTAATCTGGCCATTGATCCAGTGCGCCGTGAGGTAAAGCTGAATGAAGACTTGGTCCCGTTAACCGCATTGGAGTTTGACTTATTGCATTTCCTTGCTAGCAATCCAGGTCGAGTTTGGCGACGATCGGACTTGATTCAGCAAGTGTGGGACTACGAGTACGTTGGAGATCAGCGCGTTGTGGATGTCCATATTGGTCAAATTCGTAAAAAGATCGAAATTGATACCAGCCAACCCGCATTGATTCAAACCGTACGCGGTGTTGGGTACAAATTCGAGTCGCCTACGATGGGAGGGGGAGAGGTGTAGATCTAGGAAACGTGATGGGCGATACTCAGAGGGCGATACTCATAGCCGATATTGCTCGTAGGCGGTACTGGACGCTCGGTGAAGTAAAGAGTGACGATAGACTAAGGCATCAAAGTCTTCGCAATATCCACCCCCAATCACGCAGGCGATCGGGTACCTTCCAACCAAACAGGCTGAAATTACCTGCATATCGCGACGAAATAAGCCGGTATCCGTCAGGGCCAGTTTACCCAAACGATCGCCATGGTGCGGATCCACACCAGCATCATAAAGAACCAAATCAGGTTTGAATTCACTCAATATGTCGGGCAAGTACCGATCGAGAGTTTGCAAGTATTCATCATCTTCTAATCCTTCAGCAAGCGGCACATCGAGGTCGCTTTTTTGTTTTGTAGCGGGAAAATTGACACCACAGTGCATGGAAAAGGTAAACACCGACGGATCGTTTTGAAAAATGAAGGCGGTCGCATCTCCTTGATGGACATCGAGATCGACAATTAGGATTTTTTTCGCCAGCCCTTGTTGCTGAATGATGCGCGCGGCGATCGCTAGATCATTAAAAATACAAAACCCCGATCCATAACTCGGAAATGCATGGTGTGTCCCGCCAGCAGTATTGCAAGCGAGACCCGTCTGAAGCGCGATTTGAGCGGTGAGAACGGTGCCGCCAACTGCAATGCAGGTTCGGTTGACGAGATCGGGACTCCAGGGTAAACCAATCCGTCGGAATGCCTTATCGTCAAGGGTTCCAGTACAGTAGGCATTGACATAGGCTGGATCGTGAACTGATTCAATCCAACTTTGCGGGGCACGATCGGGTTTGTGAAACTGATCTGGTTTTGCAACGCCATCTTTCAGGAGCCGATCGTATAGCATCCGAAATTTCACCATGGGAAAACGATGCGTTGAAGGAAGGGGAACGGTGTAATTGGGATGGTAGATCAAAGGAAGATGCATAGCGGCGATCGTATTTAGATTTCAAAATATTTGGACTTAATACTTAATATTTAATTCGATAAAACCGCTTGATTGTTGCTATCTCTTAAGAGAAGTCATGAATTTGATTGCTCTTTGTAAGCATTACATCGTTAGGGGACAGTTCTGATTTTAAGATTGGCTTATCAGGAGAACGAATTTTTAAACTTATCTGACCCAGTGGAGTAAAAAATCCCATGGCACATTCATTCATGACTCACAGTTGGACATTGGCATCTTTTTTTGCGAGTGCGTTAGGATTATTTTTGCTCTATAACCACACCAAAATTCGCAATGAAGATCTAGACGAGGGCCAATGGATGCTGTTTGCAATGAGCTTTGCCTATTGGATTGTCCACTGTGTAGCCATAAGCGCTCAGCCTTGGGTTCCACAAGAATGGAATCGGGTTGTATTTAGCTTCAAGTTCTGTTCTGTTATAAGCGCACTACTCAGCCTCTCCTCCGCGCTCAGTTTACCGCTTACCACCGTCTCTGAGGTGAATAAAATTGAAGAAGAGTTCTACTAAACTCTTAAAATTTAGCTCAAAACGGGTGCGAGAACGATTAGGTTCTTGCACCCGTTTTTTATGAGCGCGAAGCTCTGGCGGTCATGTTTTCTAGCCTTTGAGCAGTCCACTAATCATACTTTCGAGTTCTGCTTTCTGAAGTGTGGTCAAAATAAAGACTTCTTGAGCAATCTTTCCAGCACGCGCAATAATTTTGAAGCCGCCACGAATCGGAACTGAAATTCTAAGTTTCATGTGAGGAACATGGGCACGAACCGGACAAATAACGCCGGGAGTGATGGTCTGGATGCCATCATATTGGGCGATTTTTTCAAGTAAGGCGATCAATCCGGGGAGATGGGTCGAGTGATTCATTACCAGACGGGCCGCTTTTTGATCGAATTTTGGGGAGATACTCTGAGCCATGATTCTTACTCCTTAGAGATTAAAAAGTTGTTAAACCCGTCTATGCCGATTCTAGAGGAGCCATGGTCAACCCTTCATGGGTAAGTTGCATGTGGTAAAGCTCCGCTTGCTCTAGTGGTCCAGTCCAAACGATCGCCTGTCCTTCCTTGTGAATTTTGTCTGCGAGCTTCCATGCACTATCGCTGACCATGCCGGGAATGTAGCGAACAAGAGTATTCACAACATGGTCAAAGGTATTTTCATCGTCGTTAAGGACAATTACTTTGAAACTAGGGTATGGCTTGCGGACAGTCTGAGAGACGCGATCGGGCGTTGCGACACCTGCTGCCATGGTGATGGAAGATCCATACCCTAGGTGAGAGCGGTGGAAAGAGTGAGGGATCGATCGATGATTCACCATAGTACGTACTTGTACAAACGAAGAGTGCGAACAAAAATGGGATCTAAAACCAGCAATTCTCATTTTAAAACACCTGTACTATAAACAGGTCTTTTGTAGCTTCTAATTGCTAATCTGCTCAACGATAGAATGAGGGTTTCAGCTAATTAAACTGCCAAGAATCGACCCTTTGGACAAGGATATTTCCATAATGAGAATTGCTGATCTAAAACAGTTGTGTGAGACAGAAGCTATAAATTTAGTATTATTGAATTTATTATATTTTCTATTTTGCCCTACAAATGTCGTAAAAAATAATAATGATTTAAGAATTTTAAGGGCATGGATTATGCAGTAACTATTTTCTATGAATTCTTCCATTGATCCAATTCAGCAGGCCCAACTCCAAATCTGGGTGGAAAGTCTCCGATCGGGGCAACGAGAAATTGCAGACTGGACGGACGGACGGCTGGCGGTATCGGCGGTGCCGGGAGCGGGGAAGTCAACGGGAATGGCTATAGCGGCGGCGATAACGATCGCACGTCAAGGCTTGCAAACAAATTGTCAGTTGGTGCTTGTTACATTTACCCGATCGGCAGCCGCGAATTTGAAGTCGAAAATTCGTGAGCGCCTGAAGCTGCTAAATTTACCGATGGGTGGATTTTTGGTCACGACGCTGCATGGGTTGGCCTGGTCTATTGCCCGTAGTTATCCAGAGTTGTCAGGGATTACGGACGATACGATGTTGAGTACGATGAGCCAAAATCATCGGCTTTTGCGCGGGGCGGTGGAGCAATGGATTGCTGAGAATCCTAAGCTCTATGGGCGGTTGATTGAGGGAATGCAGTTTGACGGGGAGGAGACGGAGCGCCTGAGAAGACAATCAGTATTGCGGACGGAGGTGCTGCCTGCGCTAGCGATGACCGTTGTTCAAGAGGCGAAAAAGTCTGGACTAATGCCAGATGATTTGGCTAGAGCGGAGATTAGGAGTAGTGATGACTATGCTGTGTTGAATATTTCAGCGGGGCTTTATGGGGAGTACCAGCAGCAATTACGATCGCACAATTGGATTGATTATGACGAGATGATTTTAGGGGCGCTGCGGGTATTGCAGAATAATGCGGCTTGTGAGATGTGGCGATCGCAGGTGTTTGCGGTATTTGAGGATGAGGCACAGGATTCGAGTCCACTTCAGACCCAGTTGTTAGAAATCTTGGCGACGAAAAGTGACGCGCAGGGTGAGGTACAAAATTTGATTCGGGTGGGCGATCCAAATCAGGCCATTAATTCAACCTTTACGCCTGCTGACCCAGTGTTTTTTCGATCGTTTTGTACCCAATGTCAGGCGGAAGGGAAGTTGGCGCAGATGACCCAAGCGGGGCGCAGTAGTGCGGTGATTTTGGATGCGGCAAATTATCTGCTGAATTGGGCGAATGCGACGCAGGCTAGAGCGGGAAAAGAATTGCCATTCCGATCGCAAATGATTGAGCTTGTTCCCCAAGACGATCCGCAGCCGGATGCAAATCCTGAGCCTGTGGGGTTGGGATTTGAAATTTCTCGTCCAAATGATACCTATGAATCTGTAGCAAGGATTGGGAATAGAATCATGGCATTGATGGCAACAAATCCGGATCATAGTGCGGCGGTGTTAGTGCGAACTAATGACCAAAGTCGATTTGTGGCGAGTGAGCTACGACGACTTTTCCCAAATACACCTGGTAATTCTGGATTAAATTTGTTTGAGGTTGGGGAAGAGGAGCGCCGATCGCATATTCCAGCGGAAATGTTGGCGTTGTTACAATTTTGCGATCGGCCCCATTCACCAGATTTACTTAAAGCTGCCTTAATTATTCTTCTGACTCATAAACGAATTCCACCCCAGGATTTGAATGTAATTGTTACCGCCCCTGAGCAGTTTTTATATCCCAGTGCAATCGATCCTCCATTGAGTCATGAGGCGCAACTGGCCAGCCGTGTTTGTCGTAGTCTTTTGAAGTCACGGATTGAATTGCCACTCTATCAACTTATTTCATTTTTCGCCTATACCTTGGACTATGACCAATCCGAACTTGCAACGACAGATAAGCTGTCTGAGCGACTTTCGCAACAAACACAAGAAAATTCATTGGGCGAGTTAATTACAATTTTGAGTGAGGTTGTGACCTCTGAACAATTTGAACCTGTGATGGCGGAATCAAATGAAAACCGATATATGCGATCGGGACAGGTGACGATTATTACGATGCACAAAGCAAAGGGATTGGATTGGGACTATGTATTTATTCCGTTTTTACATGAGTCGATGATTCCGGGAAAACTGTATGTTCCTCGTCCGGCGGAGTTTCTGGGACCCTTCACATTGCCAGAAGTCGCACGGGCACAAATTCGGGCGCTTGTTCATGGAAATCCATTGCCAGATTTATTTGAGTCATGGGAACGGGCGGAGGAATTGAAACAGGCGGAAGAATATCGTTTGTTATATGTGGCGATGACGCGGGCAAAGCGTTTACTTTGGATGTCGGCGGCAACGCGAGGACCATTTGCTTGGAGTAAGCCTGAAATGTTGAGCGAGCGTATTCCATGTCCAGCAATTCCGGCGTTAATCAAACAGTTTCCGAATCATGTTGTAGGTTGAAGGCGGCTCAACCGAGTCGAAATTTTAGGGAAAAATCTTTAGTACAATTAATTAGCCCCATTAGATTCTCTGCAACAATTGAATTAATTAACGTCAGTTCTGTTTAAGCCGTAGGAGCTAAAACCCAATCCAGCCTCAATCCTGGCTTTTTCGGCTGATGACAATAAGCAATTAGTCCACAGAGAATATTAATAAAGCAGTTGGTTGGGCTGCGATGGCGAGAATGTTCA
>JAPLHZ010000093.1 GCA_026389365.1 Cyanobacteriota bacterium | reverse complement strand
TTTTTCTTTAGCCCATCCATTTCGATTGCTTGCATTACCTTTTGCCGTAAATCGGAACTATATGGTTTTGGCATTGTTATTGCTCAGACAATTCGCTTTCTTTCTATCTTATGTCCTAACCTAGCTGGCTATAGCTATACCCGATCGACCCACACCCCATTTCCCGGCTTACGCGTAGCTGGAAGCGAAGAAATAACAAAGTTTGCTTAGGCTGGCCGGGTGAAACACGTTACTAGGCTAATGTTGGTGCTCTTCAGTGGCATCTTTTAAATGCAAGTACTTGAAAGCGATTATCACAATCTCGCCATTCAGTGTTTTGCTAAATGGATAAACATTCCCAATTCAACCAAGCCGCGTGCAGCAGCCCGACTATTTAATATACAGAAATATTGTGGGATATATTGGTGCAGGTCAGGAAAGCATTAAGTGACAGCGTATCCACTAAATTGGCGTTTGAAGGGAGAGTGAAACCCTAGCACGATATCTGAGGCAGGGATTCCCTTCTCGTTCAAGACTTGAGCGATCGCAATTTCTGTACCATTATGCTGAATCCAGATTTTGCCATTTTTAATATCAAAGTGTAGGATAAGATTAAAAATGCGTTGCTGATCTTCCCAGCCCACATAAGCGAGTTGATAGTGGTCATGTTCGGTATCGCAAATAATCTCAGTCTCAACATCATTGGAATGAGAGTAGGGATGAGCTTGTTCGGTTAAGACTTGACGAATTATTTGTCGATATTGTTGTAGTTTGTCCATTGTTTGATTTCCTCCTGAATTGGGTCATAAATAATTAGGTTTACAGCATGGCGTTTGAGAGATTTTTGGATGAAGGGAATTTGAAAAAAGTCACGATGGGTTTCAATGGGAACTGCAAGATACAAGATGCGATCGGGTTCTTTATCTTCGAGGGCTTGGACATAGTTCAGATATTGTCCTAAAGCACCATGAAACTCGCTGATATCTGAGTCTGTGATAAAGCTTTTGATTTCGATCGCGATTTTTTCTTGACCTCGTTGAGCTGCGATCGCGTTCTCAGCACCCAAATCAATTTTCAGTTTTACGGCCTCACTAATCTGGATCGTGAATGGATCATGGGTAATCAGCCAGCCATCTTTTTCTAGGGCGTGTTTCACTGCGTCATGAAATTTATCTTTGCGTGACACTATACTACACCTCCACTTCTACAACGATCGCTCGATTGCACCAGATTATAGCAGCCGTCAGAGAATTGGGCTTAAAGAGTGGGTGAGTTGGCTAATCAAATCTTACTCAAAATTCCATTTACCCGATCGACCCATACCCGATTTCCCGATCGTTGATATTCAGTTTTTGCAAATTCTAACACTCGTTTTGCTTCAGGATAGTTCTTCTGTTTCAAGAACGTCATCCCAGCACCATAGTAAGCATTTGCAAACTTTGGATTTAATTGAGTCGCCGATCGAAACGCCGCGATCGCATTTGACCAATCACCATCACTATATAAAACCGTCCCCAACCCATAAAACGCATCGGCATAATTAGGATTCACCTGCACCGCTTTACGAAAAGCTGCGATCGAACCTCTGTTCCATTTGGTCCGTTGATAGGCAAGACCTAAATGGTAATAAGGCTCAGGAATGCCAGGATTCAATTCAGTTGCTTTTTGGAAGGAATTCGTAGCACCTTTAACATCACCTTCAAGATTTTGAACTAACCCCAAATTGTAATGTGCCATTCCAAGTTTTGGATCAAGCACAATTGCTCTAGACAAATATTCTCGTGATTGTTTTAGATTGTTTCCTTCAAGGAGTGCCGCACCCAAATTTGCATAGGTCAAGGCATAGGACGGATCAAGCTGAATTGCCCGATAAAAAGCCGATGCAGACTCCTGAATTCGGCCCGATTGTCGCAGTGCTAAACCTAAATTGTATTGGGCTGCAAAGGATTTAGGATTGATCTGAGCGGCCATAGAAAATGATCCGATCGCCCCCGAAACATCGCCCGCTTTCACTTGCGTCAACCCTTGCTGATACAAGCTTTCAAATGATTGTGCAGAAACTGGTAACTGTAATGTAAAGGCTAAAACAAAGGATACGATCGGACCACTTTTCATAATGCCTAAACCAATCCCTTCACAACCGTCAGCGACTCATCAATATGTCCTTGAACGTTTAACTGTGAATTGAACATATGACGGACAATTCCAGCACGATCGATTACATAGGTAACACGACCGGGCAAAATTCCCAGAGTCGCCGGAACCCCAAACGCCTTACGAATCCCATTGCCTGCATCGCTAAGCAACGTAAAGGGCAATTGATGCTTAGTTGCAAATGCTTGATGAGAAGCCATGTCATCGCCGCTAATCCCAATAACTTCCGCACCAGCCTCTTGGAATGCGGCATAGTTATCCCGAAAACTACAGGATTCCTTGGTGCAACCCGGCGTATCGTCCTTCGGATAGAAATACAGAACCACACACTTTTTCCCGACAAAATCTTTCAAATTAACCATCTCGCCCATTTGCGATTTCAGACTCACATTCGGAAGCGTATCTCCAACTTTGAGACCCATGTAAAATTACCTAAGAACAATGAACTTACATCAAACTCATTTATATCAGACTTAACTTACATCAAACTATTTTTAATGCTATAGCCGAAATTTATTAGACTACTGCCATGTATCAGAACGACACACAAGTATCTAATTTATTTTGATCAATATTTTAGAATAAAAGAAGATCGATCGCTGAAACTTTCCATATTTTGATTGATAACAGTTCTTAGAAGAAAACGATCGGGTGCTATATTCCTACTCACTTAGCAAATGTTAAGGATATATTGTCCTAACTAGCTGAGATTAGAATGGTATCTGATTCGTCACCGTACGAAGTAAAATTTGAAACATTATTAATTGATAATATTGATTTTCAAATCCGATCGCTTAAAGATAGACAACAATTTGATGATCCCGATGGCATTGCCGAAGACATGGGCATTTCATCCTCTCAATGGTCATTATTTGGAATTGTTTGGCCATCAGCTTTAGCCTTAACCAATGCCATGGTTCATTTTAATACCGAAGGCAAACGAGTTTTAGAAATTGGCTGTGGGCTTGCGATCGCCAGTATTACAATGCACCAGCGCCATGTTGATATCACCGCCAGCGACTATCACCCCCTGGTCGAATGTTTTCTAAATGAAAATATAATGCTCAATGATTTACCACCGTTACCGTTTCAAACAGGTAATTGGTTAACTGAAAATCCATTACTGGGAAAGTTTGACTTAATTATTGGGAGTGATGTTTTATATGAACAAACCCATCCAGACCTACTTTCTGCCTTCATCGATCGTCACGCCCAACCTCATGTCGAAATTTGTATTATCGATCCCGGTCGAGGCAACCATAATAAATTCAATCGCGCTATGGAACATCTTGGCTATGAATGTTCTACAGAATATTTACCCGCCCAAATGATTCAAGAAAAATCCTATCGCGGAAAGCTCCTTCATTGCGACAGATAGTATTAATACAGATAGTATTAATTATGTAAACAATAAAGCCAGTTGAACCTCTTCTTTGCCCCACCCTTCATGATGTAATAACCAACGCTTACGATCGAGTCCCCCCGAATACCCCGTCAGCTTCCCATTTGCACCAATCACCCGATGACAGGGCAATACAATTGCAATAGGATTCAATGAATTCGTTATTCCCACCGCTCGTGCAGATTTTGGTTTCC
This sequence comes from Cyanobacteriota bacterium, assembly GCA_026389365.1. Lineage (GTDB taxonomy): Bacteria > Cyanobacteriota > Cyanobacteriia > Leptolyngbyales > Leptolyngbyaceae > JAAFJU01. The sequence continues at coordinate 19,673 of JAPLHZ010000093.1, read as the reverse complement.
TTAACCGATCGGCCAACACGCCATAAGTAATCGTCGTACCGGGCGAAATCGATCGTAAATTAAACCATACTTCTTGTTGAAAGTCAGTTCCACCCGGACTCACAGGAATATCATTCAACGCCGCAAAGTCTCCCTGAAAATAGGCTTCCAACCGATCGCTTACTCCCAACGGATTCACTTGAGGCGTGAGTTCAAAAAGCGGATATTGTTTTGCCAACAACTCATGCATCCGAGGTGCACAATCCTCAAAATCTACAGCACAAAGCTCAACCCCATTCGTCACCACCACCACAGTCCCAATCTCAGACGGAATACGATCGACAAACAATTCCATGACTTAAAAACGTCCAAGACACAATACAGAATCCCGATCAATACAAAATCAAGAACGCCAATTAATTCAACTGATTTAACATTTTGAATTCCCACAAGCGGATCGGATGAATCAAGCCCGAATCATTAAGGCTAAATAAAATGCTTACATAGTTAAATTTTGAGGTTGAACTTTTAGCGAATTTTAAAGAACACATGTCCTAATTTTACCCTAATTCGTTAATTTTCTAGGTTCGATCGTAGGTTTTAATTCACCCAAGTTTCGTGTCGTACAGGTAACCGATTGAGCGCTTCGCGGTAGTGTCGCCATTGCGGCATGAATTGATCCATGAGGGCAATGAAGCATTGGTTATGGGTCGGTTCAAGCAGATGTACCATTTCATGAACAATGACATATTCAAGATATTCTGTTGGTTTTTTCGCAAGTTCTAGGTTGAGCCGAATGGTCTGGGCGGCGGGGCTACAACTGCCCCATTTAGTTTTCATTTTGCGAATTGTAAAACCTGTAACGTTCACACCCATCAGTTTTTCCCATTTTTCGATCATCGGGGGAATGGCGGCTTTGAGTTCGCGGCGATAGATCGCATCAAGGGCTGCATGTTTTTTGAATCGATCGCTGCCGGGGCGAACCTGCAAATTCATTGTGCGATGCTTTAAATGGATCTGGGGTGCCGCATCTTTTTCGATGACGTTGAGAAGATAACGATCGCCCCAAAGATAATGGCTTTCCCGATCGAGATATTCCCTTGGCGCTTCACGGAGTTGATTAGAGAGTTTGGCTTGCTGTTGTTTAATCCAGGTGAGTTTTGAGATGGCAAAGATACGAATTCGCGCTAAATCCATCCGGAGTGGCGCTGAGATTCGCACGGCACCTTGGGGCGGATTGACACTGAGGTGAATATTTTGGATGTCTTTATGCACAACCTCTATGGTGACCTCGCCCAGTTGAATTTGATTGGTTTGAATAGTTTGTAGATCCATGATTCGGGCACCCAGTTTAATATTCGGGTTGCTGTTTGACAATGAGGAAGATTTGCTCAACCCGATCGACATCTTGCAGAATGCCATAAAGTGCGGCTTTTATCATCTGCTCTTTAGGACCATCGTTGTCTCGCCAGTCGTCGGGGCGAATATGTTGAATAGTTTGGTCGATTTTGAGGGCTAAATCAATCTCAGTTGTTGCATTTGCTTTGGTGTAGATTGCGCTGGGTTCGGCAACTCTTAGACCGATCGTTGGGCTGCGGAGACTGTTGTAAATTGCGCGTTTTCCAGCGGTATCGAGTTGGTGAGGCAGGTCATCGTCTGTACCAGATTCCACATTTTTGACGAGTTCGGCGATGCGTTTTAGGTAGTCTTCGTAAGCGATCGCTTTTTGTTTGCGGGCTTCGATGATTTCGTCGAGGAGATCGGACATTTTGGCGTAGTAGGCTGGGTCGCTGAGGTTTTCTTTGATAATTTTGCTGCGGACGTTGTTTTCAATGGTTTCAGCGACGGCTTTTTGATTGCTGCGGATGCCCTGGGGGAGTTCATCGATCGCTTGATTGATTCCAATTTTGGTAATGATTTCGAGCAGGGGCATGGTGTCGAAGGGCGAGATTTTGCGGGGTTCGCTGGCTTCGATGTAGGTGTCGATTAGGTGCCGCATGTCGGATTCGTAGGGTTTGAGGTCGAGGGTTTCGCCGCTGGCTTTGCGGATGACTTCCCGGAGATCGGTGTATTGTTTGGTGGCTTGCTTGATGCGGTCAATGTCTGGGGTGCTATAGCCTGCGGCTTCGAGTTCGTCGGCAATGCTGGCATAGCTACGGAGAAAGGTGGCTGTTGCTTTGTAGAATTCTGTGCGTTGCGGTTCGCGATCTTGGAGGTCGGTGGGGATTTCGGTGTTGCCGCAGAAGTAACTAATATGGGCGAGGTCGTCTCTCGGCGGTTGGACAGGTTCGCATAGGTAATGGAGGACTTCGAGGGCTTGGTCTAGACGATCGCGGCCTTTGAGGAGACGGTCTTGAAGGAGGATTTCGGAGTCGGTGCCGCCGTCAGAATGGTCGAGTTCAGAGGTGTAGACGGCGATCGCGTTTTCGACTTTGCGGAAAAGGTCTTTGTAATCGACGATGTAGCCAAAGTCTTTGTCTTCTCCATCGAGACGGTTGGTGCGACAGATGGCTTGGAAAAGCCCGTGGTCTTGCATACTCTTATCAATGTAGAGGTAGGTGCAACTTGGAGCATCAAAACCTGTGAGCAACTTATCTACGACGATCAGCAGCTTCATGTTGGCGGGTTGGGTTTTGAATTGATCTTTAGCGTCTAATTCGTAGGTTTCGGCTTTGGTTTGGTTTGGTTTGGGGGAAATGTTTTTGGTGAGGTCGGTGTAGAGATTGTAGATAAATTGTTTGTCGGTTTCGGTGTTGGCTCCGGTGTCTTCGGTGGTGAGGGTTTGGGTTTGGGGATTGTAGGAGGTGATGACGGCGCATTTGCCCTTGAAGGCGGTTTGTTGGAAGCGTTCGTAGTATTTGCAGGCTTCGTAGATGCTGGCGACGACGAGGATAGCGTTTCCCCGATCGTGCTTCAATCGATGTTTGACACTGAAGTCGAAAATGATGTCGGCGACGACGCGATCGATGCGCGATCGGGAACTGAGGACTTTTTGCATAGTGCCCCATTTTTCGCGGAGGGTGGCTTTTTGCCAGTCGTTGAGTCCTTTGGTTTTGGCATCGAACCAGGCATCAATTTTGGTTTCGGAGCCGAGGGTTTGATCAATGTCGCGGGCTTCGTAGATTAGATCTAGGACGACTTTATCTTCGACGGCTTCGCTGAATTTGTAAGTGTGAATGTATTTGCCAAAGATTTCGAGACTGGTTTGAGCGTCTTTTTTGAGGAGGGGGGTGCCTGTGAAGCCGATGAAGGTGGCGGTGGGCATGAGCGCTTTCATGGTGCGGTGGAGTTTGCCGCTTTGGGTGCGGTGGCATTCATCAACGAATACGAAAATGTCGCCGATCGCTTGGCTGGGTTGGGCTTCGAGATCTGTGATGAATTGTTCAAAGTCTTTGTCTTTAAGGTTGCGTTGACCAAATTTATGGACGAGGGAGCAAAGGAGTCGGGGGGTGGGTTTGCTGAGCTGGGCCATGAGGTCGCTGCCGCTGCGGGTGCGATAGATGGTTTCGCCTGCATCGGTGAATACGTCGTGGATTTGTTGGTCGAGTTCGGTCCGATCGGTGACGATGGCGATGCGGGCGTTGGGATGAGTGGCGAGGGTCCATTTGGCCAGGAGGACCATGGTGATGCTTTTGCCGCTGCCTTGGGTATGCCAGATGATGCCACCTTGACGATCATGGATGTAGGGTTGGGCGGCTTTGATGCCGAAGTATTGGTGGACGCGGGGGAGTTTCTTTTTGCCTGCGTCGAAGAGGATGAAGTTGTGGATGAGGTCGAGGAGTCGGGTTTTGTTGCAGAGTTTGAGGAGGTATTTGTCGAGTTTGTAGCGAGTGTTGTCGGTTTCGTCTTCTTTCCAGGTAAGAAAGTATTTGTCTTCGGTGCCGATCGTGCCGTAGCGGAGTCCTTCGGAGTCGTTTCCGGCCAGGATGAGTTGAATGGTGCTGAAGAAGCTTTGAATGAATTCGGGCTGTTGGTTGGTGAGGCTTTGACGGATGCCGTCACCGATCGAGACGCGGCTGTTTTTCAGTTCGATGATGGCGATGGCGATGCCGTTGATGTAGAGAATGATGTCGGGGCGTTTTTGTTTTTTGCCTTGGATGGTGACTTCTTCGGCGATCGCGAAGTGGTTGGTTTCTGGGGTTTTCCAGTTGATTAGTTGGATGGTGGTGGTGGGTTGGCTGGGGCTGGTTTTGACTTGGATGCCGTAGTAGAGAAGGGCGTAGACGGCTTTGTTGTTGTCGTAGAGGCTGCGGGTGGGTTTGTTGGCTTCGGTGCGGAGTTTGTAGAGGGCTTGGGTGATTTGGGCGGGGGTGTAGTTTTGGCGGGTGAGGTGATCGCTGAGGAGGGTTTCTTCGATGTTGCTGTTGCCCGATCGGTCTTGCCAGTGGCCGAGGTAGTGATAGTTAAGTTCGTCTTGGAAGAGTTTGACGATGCGGTTTTGGGTGACGCGTTCAGAAGGGGCAATGGTGTTCATAGCAAGGAAAGAGAGGGTTTGTGTCTATGCGTTTTATTATGGCGGAGTTTAGATAAATTTAGCCATATTTACACTGGCGAGTTAAAAATCACGGTGGTAATGATCATGGGGTTAGCTTTTATCAATTAGTCTAATTCTACCTGTTAGTAATTCGTGCATCATGCCTTGTTTGAATCGCTGGATGTGACGTTTTGGGCGGCTTCTTGGAGTTGTTGCTGGAGTTCTTCTTTGCTGGGGAGGTAAAGTTGATATTGAGCGGCGAAGATGTTGGAGTTTTTGGGGAGGGTGAGTTCGACGAGTGCGTCTTTTTTGCGTTTGCAGAGGACGATGCCGATCGTGGGGTTTTCGTCGGGGGTTTTGACGAACCTGTCGAAGTAGTTAACGTACATTTGCATTTGGCCGAGATCTTGGTGGGTGAGTTTATCGAGTTTTAGGTCGATGAGGACGTAGCAGCGGAGGAGGCGGTTGTAGAAGACGAGATCGACGTAGAAATGATCTTCTTCAAAGCTGAAGCGTTTTTGGCGAGCCTCGAAGAGGAAACCTTTGCCGAGTTCGAGCAGGAAGTGTTCAAGTTTGTTGATGATGGCGGTTTCGAGTTCTTGTTCTGAGTAGGTGGGGCGTTGTTGGAGTTCGAGGAATTCTAGGATGTAGGGGTCTTTGATGGCATCGCGGGGGGCGGTGATGATTTGGCCTTGGGTGGCGAGGCGTTTGATTTCGTCGGGGTTACGGCTGAGGGCGAGGCGTTCGTAGAGGGCTGCGGTGATTTGTCGATCGAGTTCGCGGGTGGACCATTGGTTGGCGGCGGTTTCGATTTCGTAGAATCTGCGTTCGTCGGGGTTAGCAAGGCTCATCAAGGTTTGATAGTGCGTCCAACTGAGACGGATTTTTTGGCTGAGTTGAGTCAACGATCGGTCGTTGCGGAATTCATCAGGCAGTGCCTGGTAAATCTCTGGATAGGTTTGATAAAACTGCCGAAAGTTCCTTAGATTGGAGGCTGAGCAGCTTTTGATGCCTTGGGTTTTTAGTCGATCGGACAAGCTGGCGATTAGACGGGTGCCATACTGAGCGCGATCGTTGCCTTTCTGTTCAAATTCGACGATGTAGTAGCCAAAGAGGTAATTGCGGAGAACGAGTGAGGAATTGATCGATTGGACGGCCTGCTGCTGAAAGGTTTGGTGGGTTTCGGCGAGGGTTTGGACCAATGTTTCAAAATTCATAATTGGACCTCCTCCACTAGTCGAATTCGTCCGGTGAGGAGTTCGTGCATCATGCCTTGTTTGAGTTGGCGGGCTTTAGTAAGTTTGGTTTCGATCGCCCCGATTTCAAGATCCATGTCGGAGAGAATGGTGGCGATCGCGGTTTGTTCTTTGGGCAAGGGCAAAGCAACAAATATACTTTTTAAAATCTGTGTATTAAGAGATGCCATAGTTTGACCAACTGCTACCTTGTAAATTCTTTGCTTAAATGGCTCAGAATGAAAATAGTAGCTTAGGTAGTTAGTATCAATTTTCCTTCTATCTAATGGACGAAGCCTCAAAAGCCTTCCTGAAAAAAGCCATCCATTTTCTGCTGGAGAAATGCGCGCATTGCGATCAACGGAACCAACGCGACTGAAAACGATATCTCCTTCTTCGAGTAAATACGAACTAAGTCTCTTTTTATCAAGATCAGAGACTAGAGGAAGATTATTGTGTGTAACGCCTGTTTCACCTAAATGCTCTACAGTGATAATTGGAGTGCCGTCATCAACATAATCACTCTCATGTAAAGCCGATCCAAATGGTCCAGTTTTCACATTAGATATTTTGCTGATTTCAGTAACATTCCAATCAGTCGGTACTTCTCCAATTTCACTCTTCTGCCATCCAGACTTACTAGAACCTAGAAGCCGCTTTTTCCCCGTCAACAATTCCTGCATCGCCCCTTGTTTGATTTGGCGTTTTTTGGTGAGGAGTTGCTCTAGGGATTCGATGAGGGCATCGGTATCGCTTAGGGCGCGGGCGATTAGGTTTTGTTCGGCGATCGTGGGGGGAAGTGGAACAGGAAGCTGTTTCAAGGAACCCGCATTTACATTTTTCTGACCTCCACCAATCTGATTTTGCTCAAAAAATTTCTGCCCTCCCTCAGAATTAATGTAGCAACATAAAAATCTACTATCTACTTCAGTTAGATTGGGACGTGTAATAAGTGTCGTAAAACTTTGTGCAGATTCATAAGCGGGTGGCACTACACACGTAGTTCCCGGATAACCAGTTCGAGCTGTTAAAAGATCACCTGACTTAAGCCGTTTATTTTTAAAGCTAGATTCGTATTCTGGTGTGATATGAAGAATGTCTAGATCATCCAGATATCCTGGTTTTATGTTCTGGTTGCGGAGTAAGACAATACCTCTATCACGGTATGCATGAGTCGCTGCACTTGCTATGCCAACCATTATTTTCTCGGAAAGATTATGAAGTGGTTTTACATCCCAATCTTCAGGAATCACCCCAACCTCAGTCTGCTTATATCCCTTGGGAATTTGAGATTTGAGATTTGAGAGTTGAGAATTAGTCGTTAATGCTCGATCGCTTTTCATAGTTCACTCTCCAAACTTCGTGATAACTCCGCCTCAATTTCTTCGATACTTGGCACACTGCGATCGAGGGGTGATGTGAGCGATCGTACCAACTCATACTCCACAATCCCGATCGGCTCATACCCAGCCTTAACTCCATTGCCCGTTGGTGATAACTATCACGTTGATCCGCCAGAGCCAACCAAAAACCAGTATCAACGATGATCATACTTAGACTCTAATGACTCAGCCAAAACAGATTTATAAGTAACGGACAAATCTTCCTCCACATCACAACAACCTACTAAACCAACGTCCTCAAACTTCTCAAAATTACTCTTCTCCTTTCTAAGTAGAGGAACATGAGCCGCAACATCAATCCAATCCTGAAGATTATTCTTGATTTGTACTAAATGCGTTCCAAATTTCGTATAAAGTACTTTTTCTTCCTTCCGCAACCGCCCAACAATAATACCTGGATGAATCATTACCTTCATCGCAAAATTTTTAATATTCGCATCGGAAAAAGATGATCCCGTTTCTTCGATAAACCGATCGTAATCAGAAGGCGCTAGCAACCAATCACGAGCCATTTCATTCGCTTCTCGCTCCTTTTCATCAACATCTTCATCATCTAAATTATCTAAAATCAACCCTTCATGCTCCAGCACAATATGAGCAATTTCATGCATCAACGTAAACCAAAAATTATCAATTCGGTTATATCGCAAAGTAAGCGCAATCACAGGCCGACTCATATCATCATCAAGATGCAATGCAGCACCATCCAAATAAGTTTTAGACAGATGAGGGACAATCACAAACCTCACCCCTAAACTCATTAAAAACTCTGGAACCCGCACCACATTCACAGGCTCCACACTCAATTTGACTAACTTTGGAATCGCCCGAACCAGTTTTTGCCGATCGTAAGTTCCTACATTCTGTTGCCGAGCCAAATTTTCGACCCTCTTCGCCCAAGCCAATTGAGCATTCACATTCGGTTCACGATGCTGAGAACATCGGAAATTTAGCGCTAATTTTGGTTGTTCATCCACTTGAGAAACATCAAAAAAAGTACAGATTTGTTGTTCCAGTTCATCCACCGATTTCGTTTTAGTCAGCCAACCCAGCTTCATCATTTCAGCGATCGGGGCCATATCATAAATCTTACTCTTACGGGCGATCGGTTCATCCTGATTCTGTTGCCGAGCAACAAAAAGCCGATAACTTGTTTCAAGATTGGTCCAAAACTCCGCAGAAGTCCCAAACGCAGCAGATAACTCTAACGCCGTTTCCGGTGTAATTTGTTTTGTACCCTTGATAATCTCATTGATAGTCTGGGACGGACGACCCATAATCTCAGCGAGATCTCTTTGAGTCCAGTTCCGCGCTTCCAACTCTTCGCCAATAACTCGTCCAGGTGGGAATACTCTAGCGGGCTGTAATTTCTGAGTCATACCTCTTCCTCCCGTTTCATTCAGTGATAATCTGCAATCTCAATAACAAGCAAACGTTTGCCCTGCTCATCCTCAGTAATTTCCAATATTAAACGCCATTGATCATTTAGCCGCATAGAATATTGACCCGCCCGATCGCCCTTCAGCTTTTCCAATCTGCGACTCTTAAGTTGCCGGAGATCCCGCTCGTCGATCGCCGCATCAATCCTCGCCATCAAACTAAAGAATGCATCCACTACAGCAGGTTCATATTTATTAGCTCCTTTCTCTTCCTCATAGAGAGATTTGAGATGTTTAGACGCGAATTCCCAACGCATTAAATCCTCCTGTCTGTAGTGACCATTCTTGTCGGGGTGAGATGACTAAGGTTGATCAAATTCTACAGCAAGAAATTCAGTCTTGGGGTGAATCACTGAATTCAACTGTAAACAAATCCAGAATCTTTGTCCATACAGACGAATTAGGTTTAGCTAGAACAAAATAGCTTTTCACTAGACCTATGCTATCCGTAGCGTCTCATAATTTTCATCCAACAAAACTGACTCTAAATAAGTATTGTAAAGAATTATTTAGCAAAGGGTTCTGACTTGCTATCAACGATCGAGGCTAGACTTCAAGCTCAAACATCTCATATTAAAGAAATCGACTTTTTTTAACATAAGAAGAATCGTCTATACGATCGCCCTCCAAATCCCGTGACAACTCCGCCTCAATCTCCTCAATACTCGGCAAACTCCGATCGAGCGGTTGGGTAAAATCCTTTGATTCCGTCATAGTGCAAACCCCATCTTCGCCAAATGCGCCGCCACTCTCTCTTCCAACTCCGCCACCCGCTTTGTCACCTCCGGCAGCGCGATCGCATACCGCAACGCCAACACCTTCACCCGCTGCGCCAACCCCTGACTTACCCGCTCCATCTCCCCCGCAATCTCCGCCTCAATCCGCGCCAACCACTTATCATTCACCACCAACGCCTTAACCTCCGCCTCACTCAAATCAGAATACTGACCATAAGCCAACCGATCGATCGCCTCCTCAGCCTCCTTGATCACCTTCTTCAAACCCGCAGATTGATCAAACAATTTCAACCAAAGCTTCAGCACCTTCTCTTCATCCTTCGCCGCAGATTCCCCTTTAATGTCCTTCAGCCGCGCCTTCACATTCGCCCCATTCACCTTCTCCAACTCCCCAAATGCACCATCCTCACCCCCATGCTCCTCCTCCAACTCCGTCATCTGCGCGATCGCCCCCTCCAGTTCCGCCTGTTGAGACTCGATCGCTCCCTGCTGAGAAGCAAAATATCGCGCCACAATCAAATCCTTCGGCACCAAATCACAAGCCCACCCCTTATCAATCTCCTTCCCCTTCTTATTCACCTCAAGAATCCGATAAGTCTCCGCCGTCCAACCATCCATTGCAATCAAATAGCAATCATCCTGCATCACCTCAGCCCAGTAATCCATCAAATGCTGATACACGTCATAGCGATCGACCAAATCCTTCCCCACATAATGCTCTAGTAAATCCTCCGACAGCTTACCAATCACTTCCTTCGGATGACAACCCGCCGCTAACTTCTTCAGCAGCAACTCACTCCGCGATCGCCAATCCTCAAACAACCTCGCCATATCCTGCGAAAACGCCACAAACTCCGGATGTGCCAAAATCGTCGCCTTAATCGCCTCCTGTCCCACCTGCAAATCCACATATCCCGGACGATTCGGCTTAAATAACGCATCCTTCAACTGCGGACACACCGCCCAATAGCGCCCCAAAGCATCCACATCCGCCACCGGAATTCCACCCTGCAAATGCCCCGCAATATCCTGAATATCCTCCGCCTGTTGCCCATCGATATAGCGCGGAATATTCAAATTAAACTCATTGCGCTCAATCTCTTCTAATCCCACCATTCGAGAATATCCAGCAATCTCAAATTGATTTGTAAATACATCCACAATTTTGTGAATATCCCGATCGCGCAATCGATTCTTATTACCATCTTTCATGAATCCCGCACTGGCATCAATCATGAAAATGCCTTCACGCCGATCCGCATTCGACCTATCAATCACCACAATGCAAGCCGGAATCCCCGTCCCATAAAACAAGTTGGCAGGCAAACCAATAATCCCCTGGATATAACCGCGTTTAATCAAATTCTTCCGAATCTCCGCCTCCGCATTCCCCCGAAACAACACCCCATGCGGCAAAATACAGGCTCCCTTCCCCGTGCTTTTCAGCGATCGGACAATATGCAGCAAATACGCATAATCCCCCTGCTTATCGGGCGGTGTGCCATAGGGTGTAAATCGATCATGCGGATCATTCGCGATCGAAACACCATTCACCCAACGCTTATCACTAAACGGCGGATTCGCCACCACATAATCAAACGTCTTTAGCATTCCCTCAGCCGTCAAAAACAAAGGATTCGCCAACGTATTCCCCTGCTGTACCTCCGCCTGGGGATTATTGTGCAAAATCATATTCATCCGTGCCAACCCCGAAGTCGTCGCATCCTTCTCCTGGCCATACAACGAAACCTGAGTCGTCGCCTCATCTGCCAATTTCAACAACAACGAACCCGATCCACAAGTCGGGTCATACACCGTTGTACTCCCACTCGTCCGGGCCTCACGAATCCCCAAAATCTTCGCCATAATGCGACTTACTTCCGCAGGCGTATAAAACTGGCCCTTACTTTTACCGCTCTCCGTCGCAAAATGTCGCATCAAATATTCATAGGCATCGCCCAGAATGTCATCCCCATCAGCGCGGTTCTTACTAAAATCTAATTCCTTCCGTTCAAAAATCCCGATCAAATTCGTCAGCCGCTCAACTAGCTCCTTCCCGCTACCCAACTTATTGACATCGTTAAAATCCGGCACATCCGACAGCTTATTCGCGATCGCAAGTGGCGCAATAATTTTCTTATTAATATCATCCCCGATCGAATCCGTTCCCTTAAGCTTCACCATATCGGCAAAACTCGCCCCCACCGGAATCTTAATCGGCGCATAGGGCTGGTCTGCATACTTGTCACTGACATATTTCACAAACAGCATCACCAATACATAATCCTTGTACTGGCTTGCATCCATCCCACCGCGCAATTCATCACAGCTTGCCCAGAGAGAACTATAAAGTTCAGATTTCTTCAGTGCCACAGGTTCAACAGGTAAGGGAATCACATTATCCGTCAAAAACGGAGCCGGATGTTCCCCGTCTTATACGGAATACGATCGACAAACAATTCCATGACTTAAAAACGTCCAAGACACAATACAAAATCCCGATCGATACAAAAACTGAGAACGTTCACTAATTCAACATTCTCAGTTCAAGATATTCAGTTCTGATAAGCGGGTGGGGGGAATCGAACCCCCATCATTAGCTTGGAAGGCTAGGGTTTTACCACTAAACTACACCCGCGCTTTCGCACATCACTAAAGATAGCATACCCTACTTAAAAATCAACTAGCTTTCTACTTTTAGCGTAACCTGGATATTCCAAATGGTATCTCCTCTCGGGGAACGAGCTATCTCTGCGATCGGATCTGGGGCAAACACGAGGGAAGAAACTCTCACCAGCGCGAACCACTTTTCAATCGCGGATTCTAATTCCAGATCATCTTCAGACGTTAAACCAGACGGTGGAGTTTGAGATTGTAATTCAGTCTGCATAAGACTTGGTTCACAAATTGACTTCTGAGATACTGGACATTTCACAATGAAGGACACAGAGATATTTAAGGTTTTTCCCACATTTTTTGCAAAACGAGCGCTCAATACAATTGGCGGTAATTGCATCAGCTTCAAAGCAGCAGAATCACCATAAAGTAGCCTTGGTTCGCCATCGGTTGAGGCAGAAAACGAGCTTGGCCCTTTTATTTCATCACGGGGAGGCAATTTTGTAGAAGAGCGTACAGGATTATCCGATTTACCAGCAGGAACAGGGGCGGGTGGCAATGAATTCTGATTTCCTTTAGTGGGGTCTTTCTTCGGCCCAGATGACCCAGATTGGGGATTTTTTTTAGGTGACACAAGCGATCGATCTGGCTTTGGGGTTGAGGCGATCGCAGGCTTTTTTACCTCCGCCTTGACTTCTGGCTGCGCGATCGGCTCAGGTTTAACCTCCGGCTCCGGCTGAACTTCGGGTTTCACTTCAGGTTTCACTTCGGGTTTTGTTACCTCAAGTTTCGCCTCAGGTTTCAGGGCAGCGGCTTGAACGATCGGCGCATCCACACTCTCAGATCCAGCAGGCTCAACCAACTCCACCGCGATCGGACCCCCATCCGGTTCCACCACCGCAATCGTCGCCCAACGTTTTATCCCAACGATCAAAAGCGCATGAAAAAGGAACGACACCGCCGCGATCGCCAGCCAAAACTGCACCGACTCAGGTTTTCTCTCTCTTAATGCTTCTGACGCAGCCATACCCCTACAACCGATGAAGACCTTGCCCTCATTCTAATCAATGAATGAAGATTCCCGGACATTAATCACGCTGGGATCCACCAAAAAGGTCAACACAGTTTCATCAATCCCCTTCAGATTCAAAGACTCACCCTTCGTAATTTCCTCTTCTTCAAGATAATCCGCCACCGCTGCCGAGATCAAAATTTGGCCGGGTTGCGCTGACGTTTGCAGTCTTGCCGCAATATTCACACAGGGACCAACCGCCGTGTAATCCGATCGTTCACTGCCACCAAACATTCCCACCACCGCCGTACCTTGGTGAATCCCACAGCGAAACTCCAGCTTCGGCAACCCTTGCGCCATCCACTTTTCATTGAGAATCCCCAGCGCAGAATGCATGTCGCGCGCAGTTCCGATCGCCCGACGCACCTGCTCATTCGGCGTTAAATCTTCCGGTGCCCCATAAAGCGCCAAAATAGCATCGCCCATAAATTTATCCACCGTCCCGCCATTCTTGAACACCACACGAGTCATCGCCGTTAGATACTCATTCAGAATTTCCGCCACCTTCTTCGATCGTAACGTATTCGATAACTGAGTAAAGCCCACAATGTCACTAAACAACACCGTCACCATCTTCGGTTCAGGCCGCAAATCAAGAGACAATGTACCCTGCGCCGCCCGCTTGACCAAACTCGGGGGCAGAAATCGCTTCAAGACCGATTCTGTTAGATACTCATTCAGTTCCACCATTCGCTGTTCGTTTTCCTTCAACGCCAACAGATTTCGCACCTCAGCAATCACCAAACGATCGTTAAATGGCTTCGACAAATAGGAATCTGCCCCACGCTCAACCCCTTCGAGTCGAGTATTCTCATCAGCCTTAGCCGTCAGCAATACAATGGGCGTTCCACATAAATCCGCATTCCCGCGAATCATCCGAATCAAATCCAACCCCGACACCTTCGGCATCATCAAATCCGTCAAAATCAGATGGGGACGATGCAACTCCGCCATTTGAAACCCCTCTTCCCCATTGCGCGCTGTCAAAACTCGATAACCCTGCGATCGTAAGATTCCCGCCACATAATTTCGTAGGTCCGTCGTATCTTCCACTACCAAAATCCGCTTAGCTGGAGCCTCGTCGGCGGCTAAAACCTCTTCAAACCCCTCTTCTTGATCTAATGACTGCAACTCAATATCAAGATCCGCAAACTCCACCATCGCTCGGGCCATCTGCAATTCACTGTGTTCGTCTTCAATCTGACTCGCATCCAAATGGCCAGACCCCACAGGCAAGGTCACGACAAATACGCTACCCACCCCATACTCAGAAGACACTTGAATTTGGCCACCATGGATTTCCACCAGCTCTTTCACCAGTGCCAACCCAAGCCCCGTCCCCTCATAACGACGATTAACCGATCCTTCCGCCTGTCTGAACCGTTCAAATAAAACCGAGATCTGATCTTCGCGAATCCCAATCCCCGTATCCTTCACCGATAGCAAAACCGAATCCCCCGAAGGTTCCAACGAGACCGTAATCGTTCCACCAGACGGCGTGAACTTCATGGCATTGGACAACAAGTTGTAGACAACCTTATCGAACTTCTCCAGATCCAGATAAACCGGATCACAAGGCTGCAATAGCGAAAGAAGCTGAATCCCTTTTTTCTCGCAATACGCTCCAAAGGTCTCAACAATTTGATGCACAAAGTCAGCTAAATCACAGGATTGGAAACGGCATCGCATCTCGCCTGCATCCAAACGTTGGAGGTCTAAAAGTTGATTCACCAACCGCAACAATCGACGGCTACTACGAAGCGCAATGGACGATTGGTCCACGGACAAACCAACTCTTTGACTCACTGCCGTTTCCAATGGCCCAAGCATCAAGGTCAACGGCGTCCGAAATTCATGGGAAATATTCTGGAAAAACTCCGTTTTAGCCCGATCGAGTTCGATTAATTTTTCTGCTTGCTGACGAGTAGTTTGAAACAAATTCGCTTGCTGTACCGCGATCGAAGCTTGTTCTGCAACCGACTCAACCAGTCGAATTTCAGATTGAGTCCAATGGTGAATTCTCGTATTTTGTTTCAGTGAAATACTGCCAATAATTTTCCCATCAGACAACAGAGGCATCACCAATAATGCCTTTGCAGACGATCGCATCTCCAGGCCATTCATTTCAGGATGTAGCGACAGATCGGGCAAAGAAACAGGCGCTTGGGTTTCCTGTAGTTTAACCAACACAGGATTCTCACAAATCAAAACATTAGACTTCGGCAAAGCTGCTGCCACTTCTTCTGGTGTAGCCGATGCTGGTAAATCCGCGTCATATAGTCCTACGCATTCCACATACTGATCATTCGATCGCCACAATGACAACGTACAGCCATCGACCATCAGCGCTTGTCCTAACTGTGACGTGATCGACGCAAAAATTTCTTGCGGATCCAAACTCGATCGAATGGCTGTAGTAATGGTATTGATCAACGCCTCACGTTTTGCAAGCGATCGGACCTGATCATAAGACTGAGCTTGGGCCAATGCCAATGCAGCCTGATCGGCCACCATTCCTAGTAGCTCAATTTCATCAGCCTGCCAAACTCGATTTTCATCGACCTGGTGCAACGCTAAAACACCGACTAACTCATGGCGGCAGGTCAACGGAACCATTAATATTGAGGCAATTCGGAGCGATCGACAAGCCTGAATCGCTATAGCATTTGTAGGGTCCTTAGCTAATGTCGAAATGTCAAAGGCTTGAATTTCAGGTACAGACCAAACTGTTTCTGAGATTCCACCCAAAACAGAATACGGATTTGGACTTGTATCAGAATTAACAGTAGACGATTGATAAATAACACTCTCCCCAGAAAACTGCCCATCCATATAAGGACGTAAAACACAATAACTTGATTCCAACGTTTGACCCACTACTCTGGAAATCGAAGAAAGAAGTTCTTCGTATCCCAAGGCTGCTCGCAATGTGGCAGTCACAGCATTGAGCAAGGTCTCTCTTCGTAGACTACGTCGTAGGTCTTCGGTTCTTGCCCGCAAAATATTGTGCATATCAGCAGCTTGCTGAACGACTTGTTTGAGGTGAACATCATCCCAAGGCTTCGTAACATATTTAAACACTTTTCCAGAATTAATAGCATCGACAAGATCTTCAACGTCTGTATAGCCCGTTAAAATAATCCGAATAATGTCCGGATAGCGGTCAGCCGTTAAGCTTAAGAACTCAGTCCCACTCATCTGAGGCATCCGCTGGTCAGAGACGATTACAGCAATGTCACCTTCTCGTTCAAGAATTTCGAGCGCCTTAGGACCACTCTCCGATCGCAATACCTTAAATTCTCGATGGAATGTCCGGTACAACAAATCTAGGTTATCCGGCTCGTCATCAACAACGAGAATTTTTTGCTTTTTAGTGTCACGAGTGACCATGCACTAATCTCCAGAATTAATAGCAATGGGATAAATAAAATTAGTCTTGTTAGAAGTCTTTGGTATTATGCACACAATCCAATCTGCCCAGTTTCTATAATCTTCTAACCATACTTTGGAAATTTGAGTGACTTAGATCACAATAGTAACTGTATTAGTTCAGTTTCCAGTATAAATCATTAGCTTGAAACCACTGTACCTACTAGGGCGATATCCATAAATAGTTTCCCCTGATGATCCATCCGCCCAATAATAAAGAAAGTAATTTGCTATGATGGATCATTTAGTCCATATGTACACAAAATGTGAGACACTAAATATAGGTATGAAAAACAATTTCAGCTAAGTCTAACACTAGATGTATTATGTGAGTGCCAGATGTCCTGGATCAACTTAGTCTCACTATGCGTTGTCCTGTTTGTCAAAATTTTGAAAATCGTGTTCTAGAATCTCGTCCAGCAGATTCAGGATACAGTGTACGCCGCCGTCGAGAGTGTCTAAAATGTGGCCATCGTTTTACAACTTATGAGCGGGTGGAGGTTGCACCGATTACTGTAATTAAACGTGGAGGGCAACGAGAATTGTTCGATCGGTCCAAGCTCTTTCAAGGTGCAATGCGGGCTTGCGAAAAGTCAGGTGTATCTGAGATTGATCTTGAGCGGGTGGTTTCTGAGGTTGAATCCAATCTTCAGCAGCGCTCATTACGTGAGATAGCAAGTCTAGAAATAGGGATGCTTGTTCTTACTCAGCTTCGTACTGTGAGTGAAGTGGCATATATTCGTTTTGCATCAGTATATTCTCAATTTCAAAGTTTAGAAGATTTCTTGAAAGTTCTAGAACAGTTACGATCGGGAACATTTCCACCTGTTGAATAAATAGATTTTAAAGAGATTGGAATTATTATTTTTGAGATGGAGTTGAGCGTTTGGAACTAAGGCTTACTAAAAGTGGCTCTAATTCCGCTTCTGTCAGATCTCTCCACTGGCCGGGAGTTAGCCCATCGAGATGTAGATGAGCGATCGACGATCGCATCAAACGTAAGGTTGGAAATCCCACAGCAGCAGTCATTCGCCTCACTTGACGATTGTGACCTTCGGTCAGGGTCATTTCGAGCCAAGCCGTCGGGATATTTTGCCGCGATCGGATGGGTGGTGTGCGTGGGGGTAAATTGGGCGGAGTCGATAGGATCCTAACTGTTGTTGGACGAGTGAGGTAATTTTGGATGCTCAAGCCTCCTCCGCGTAGTTGTTGAAGTGCGTCCGATGTAGGGATATTTTCAACTTGGATCCAGTAAGTACGGGGATGGCCAAATTTCGGATGGCTGAGGTGGTGCTGAAGTTCCCCATGAC
Source organism: Cyanobacteriota bacterium (assembly GCA_026389365.1). Taxonomy (GTDB): domain Bacteria; phylum Cyanobacteriota; class Cyanobacteriia; order Leptolyngbyales; family Leptolyngbyaceae; genus JAAFJU01. The sequence goes on along the minus strand of JAPLHZ010000093.1, from coordinate 1,979 downwards.
TAGTGAGAATCATCAGCCCTTCGCTGTCATGATCCAGCCGACCGACGGGATAGACATCGGGTACCGGAATGAAGTCCTTAAGGGTGCTCCGTTGAGCCGAGCCTGTGGCCTGTGTGTCAGTAAACTGACTGAGGACGTTGAAGGGCTTGTTAAAAAGAAGATAGCGATGCGGCACGGTGAACGAAATGGGGGATAGCGAAGTCTTACTTTCCAGCTTGATTTTGAATCACTGGTTTTCCTAGGGTTGAGTACCATTGACGCGGGTACGAAAACGGGTGTAACCAAAGTTCTGACCAGCTTGAGTGGAAAGGTTTCCTAGACTATACAGGATTGAGCCATTGTTGTTGGTAGCGGATGAGCCGGTGTCAGGATTTGTGTGGGTTGGAGCGGGCTGAAAAAGTTGCCGCTGCTGGTTGTGAGTGCTCCCGATCGGACTTCTGACGAAAATTCAGCTTTACTACGGACTTCCACGGGTGTGGAACTCGGGCGGGCAAATTACGTAGCGGAAAGTCTAGCCTCTTGATTTTTGGTCAAAACCTGCTTTAACCCAGCCCGGACGTTCACAATTTGGCCACATTGTTAATTGCTCACTTTGCTCACTTTAATGTCTAGGATTAATAGCCTTAGAAGAGTTTAGTCGGAAGTTTGGGGTTAAGGTTTGGGTAAAATTCAATATACCGACGTGTCTATAGAATCTCTGTGCGCTCCCATCCATTCTTCGCCGCACCCGTTATGTCCATACCTGAGCCTAAATCCATAACTCAACTGAGTGTGTCAACGACCTATTATGTTCGTAAATTACTGCACCAAAATCTGCAAAGGCTCCAGTCTATTGTGGCTATGGGAGCATCGATTCAGGCGGATGAGGTGAGCGATATTAATGCGGTTTTGAATAGTTTGTATTTAGAGGATGAAGAGCTGGCGGCTGTCGTCAGTCAACTCGATCGAGCGGTGGCAACCCCTAAGGCGATGCTCAGTCAGTCGGAGCAGTTTCAGAAGCAACGCTCGGAGCTAGAAGAAAAAATCTTTTGGTTGTTGGGATATAGATTTCGATCGGGTCAGCGAGATAGACCGAGTTCTACGGGTTCAGTGTTAGTGGTGAAGGGCGATCGGGCGGCGGCGGCGGCAATGAAGATCGCTTTACAGCGTCACGGCTATGCAGTAACGATCGCATCAAGCGCACAGCAGGCTAAGGCTCAATTGAACTTAAATTTACCAGATGCGATCGTGGTGGCGATGCAGTTGCCGGATATGACAGGAGATCAGTTTTGTAGACAGCTTAAGGCTTCAGACTATTTTGCAGCGGTGCCGATTATTTTGATCGGGACAGTGGATACTCTGGCAGAAGAGACAAAAGCGTTTGAATCGGGGGCAATAGACTATTTGGTGAAGCCGTTTCAAATTCAAGAACTAATCCTACGGCTTCAAGCGCGGGGACAACTGCAAGAGTTCCAAAAACGCCTGACTCAAAATAATCAACAGCTCCAGCTCGAAGTCCAAAAAACACGTCGTTTAGAGGAACGATCGCGGGCTGTGTTTGAAGATGCGGTGGTGGGGATGTTTCAGTCCACGGAGGATGGCCAGTACTTGCAGGTGAACCGATCGTTGGCGACGCTTTATGGTTATGACTCACCTCAGGCATTAATTCAGCAGGTGATTGGCATTGAGTTCCAACTCTATGTTGATTCTCAGCGGCGGCAGGAATTTGTGACTTATATGAAGCGTTTTAAGTCGGTGGTGGCCTTCGAGTCCCAGGTTCGTCGTCAGAATGGCTCGACGATTTGGATTTCGGAAAGTGTTCGATCTGTGTTCAGTGAATCTGGTGAGTTCTTATTCTATGGATGCTTGACAGGTTAAGAAGAAAATCGTTTTGTCAAGCCCTATCAACCTAAACTTGGAAACGCTCTTATATCCAGCTTTTGAGGTGGTTTTCGTAAGGTCTTAACGCCCCCCAGTCCTCGATTCTCAGGAGCGGCGAA
>JAPLHZ010000289.1 GCA_026389365.1 Cyanobacteriota bacterium | reverse complement strand
TCTTAGATAATTTTAAGAAAATAGAGAAGATATGAGAGTTCTCCGATCGTAATTTTTTCTATCATACACTATGCTTTTTTCGTTTGATTTTGATAGATTTTATTTGAGAAGCCCGATCGCCCCTAATCCTCTCTAGAAGCATAATCGCAGCTTCGTCGGCTGGGTCTTGGGGGACGAGTTCGCCTTTGAATGCTTTGGCTAGGATTGACCGATCGAGCCGATCGAGTTCGGTTTTGATGAATTGATATTGTTGTTCAATGCGATCGATTATTTTAATATAACTTAAAAGTTTCTCTGTAATTACTTTCTGCTCAAGAAGAGGAGAAAGTGGAATTGGTAAGCCTTCAACATCTTTAACTCTTAAATGCTTCACGCCAGTCCCTACAGCAATTCTCTCCACATAGTCTTTGATATAAGGCGATTGAAGTACAAACAATAAATAAACTCCTAATAAATTAGAATTATCTGGACGTAAGAGCATCATTCGTTGACCCATACATAATTTTTCATTTTCAGGAATCATACCGACTTCAGCCATTGGAGCTTCTCTCGTAAATAATATATCTCCAGGTTGAGGTGGACATCTACGAGACCAATAATCGTATGTTTCTTGGTCAACAAACATAGTTTCTTCTGTATTTATTGATCCCGATCTAATATTTGACGTTCTAACTAACTTAATACCTGATTTTCTATATGGAGCTGTTTTATTATGGCAATCAATAACTCGTTCACAGCATTCAATAGCATTTGACCAAAGCCATTTTGAAGGCAAATCTGTATCAGATGAAGTTAATCGATTACCTAACAGCCGTTCCTTCCGAATGCGTTTTTCCGATCGCCACTCAGCGGTTAAATCTCCTCTAAAGGCAGCAGCGAGGACTGATTGACGGAATTGCTCTAGGAGTTTTGGAATGTGGGCGATCGCATTTCGGGCGGCTTGCGTGTGCGATCGGAGTTCCTCGATTTTGGCAACAATTCGTTTTTGTTCATTGAGTGGTGGAAGTGGGATAAAGGCATTTAAAAGATCACTATCATTAATTGCAGGATATAAAGTTCCATCCATTGTGCTGCTAATTTTCTGAAGGAACTCTTCTGAAATAACATAATGGAATAAATAATTAGGCTCAACTATTTCTGATGCCCGTAAAATCGCTATTCCAGTTGAAGTGAGTATTCCATCAAAATCTGAACTAACCCGTGCAATATTTTTTAGATACGTTCTGACTGTTGAGAATAGAACATCGCCTTCTTTTACTATTCGCCTTGCCCGTGATGGCGCATCTTTACCAAGGAATACCTTTGCTTCTACAATTGTTTGATTCGAGTTATCAATTGATCCAATATCAATATATCGATACTCACTCTCTGGATGCTTTTGCGGTTGAGCTGTTTCATACGGAAGTATGATTTCCCCTAATGTTGTTTCTTCCCATCCCTCTGGTAATTCTGTTAAATCGTCTAGCATATTCAGCGCTCCTCGTTTTCCTGTGGACTCGATCCCCCTAACCCCCTTAAAAAGGGAGAACCGGAGCAATTCATGTATAAGTTTTAATATGTTTTTGTATTTCCCTCATACTGTTAGTCCACCTTTTTAATGGGGATTTAGGGCGATCGGGACTACGATACCGATGAAAATTCTTCACCCGTAATTATTGATTCCATTAATACTGAATAAATAGTAGTGATATATTATTGAAAATCTGTCCTTTACAATAATAACGGAAACTAAGCCCATCATTCATTCCGAAACCACGATCGTCAAACCATTGGTCAACAACCTCATGATTTCACTTGAATAATAATTTCTGCCTTTACCGTATCGATCGTTGCACCACAATTTCTCAGTAAATTGATCCCCAACAAGCCATCAATATTTGAAGTAGACGGTAAATCAAATCCCACTACTCTACACTTTTCTATAGTTTGACCTAATAAACAAAATCTAGGGACTGTAACCGGAATCCCTTGAACAACCCCACCTGCCGCAATAATAGATACAGAGGCTCCTTTAACATTACGAATATCACAACCCGCATCTTGTAAAATTCGAGTGGATAACACAGTGTAACTAGATCCCGTATCGATTAAAAGCCTCGCAATAACAGGTGCATTTTTTCCATCTCCCAAAGAGACACGCAAAAATAGCATCCCATTGCGAAGTTCTAAGGGATAAATCACTCTCTGACTCATAACATAAAAGCCATATCTTCAGGCATTCTCACAAAACATTCGATCGCAACACCTCGATTTCCTCGACTGCCCAAAGCCTCATAGACCTCATCGCGATCAACTGAATGAGCAATCACCTCACCCGCGATCGGCTTGAGATTACGATCGACCTCCGTATAAGCAATCAGAACCCATTCCCCATCATAGCGCCGCTGAATCTCGTCATAACTCAAAACTTCATTCATAACCAATCTCCCAATTGCAGATGGATACATTCTCATTCTAAACTATCTCAGTAGTGTTAGTAGAGGTACGATCGTAAGTTACTCAGCAAACAAACTCTCAATGTCTTGATAACCATTAATCACTCTAGCAACCTCAATTCCATTCTCAATTTCAGTATAAAAAATTAAAAATCGATCGATTGGAAAACTCCGCAATCCTGGAGCCAATTCATCCCGACTTCTTCCCATTTCTGGAAAACCCAGTAACAGATCGCATTTCCGATTAATCCGATTCAACAGTCGTTCCGCCGCATCAAAATCTCCCTGCGCCGCCGCATAATCCAAAATCCCTTCAATATCTCGACTTGCAGGAATCGTAAAGCGACAAATCCTCTTCATGCAGTTGCTTTCTGCTGTTTAAGTCGATCGCGTAACCCCTCAAACATCACATCACCATCAATCACTTCGCCCCTCGCCGAAGCATCTAAACCTAACTGAATCTCCTGCCGCAACTCCGTAAATCGTCCCCCATAAACCTCATCCCAAGCATCTGTCTCCAAAAAAATCATTAACTCCAAAACAATCTTTTGTTTTTCCGAAGGTAACGCCTCAAACTTTTCACCAATACTGACAGCAGCAGGACTCATAAATTACCTCATCTATATAATTCATTTCCATTCTAACCCATCCTCCTACTCCTCCAACAACCCTTGCAACGCCTTCATCTCCCCGATCGCAATCTCCAACCGTCCTAAAATCTCTCCCGCAATCTCCCCCGGTTCCGGCAGATCCGCCGCCGACTGCAAACTCTCATCCCGCAGCCAAGAAATATCTAAATTATCACCCCGTTTCGCAATCTCCTCCCGACTAAAACACCGCCAACGACTCTCCTCGCCCCCATCTTCGCGTTTCCCTAAACCATTCGCATCCATTCCATACAGTGATTCAAATTCCGTAAAATGCGATCGGTTCAAAGGATTCCGTTTACCAAAGTTTGTCATGTTGGTTCGCATATCATAAAACCAAATCGCTTTAGTATTCCCTTTCTCCGTCAAACCCCGTTGCAAAAACAATACATTCGTCTTCACGCCCTGTGCATAAAAAATTCCCGTCGGCAATCGCAATATAGTATGCAATCCACACTTATCCATCAAATCGGCCCGAATTAATTTGCCCACTCCATCTTCAAACAACACATTATCAGGCAATACGATCGCCGCTCTACCACCAGGTTTCAACGATCGGTAAATATGTTGCAAAAATGCCAATTGTTTATTTGAAGTCGAAAAACTAAAATCATCCCGCGATGGCAACCCGCCCCCCTTCTTCGTCCCAAATGGTGGATTGGTAAGAATAACATCCGATCGGCCCAATGCCTTCCCTTCCGACGACAACGTATCCCCCAACTTCACCCCAGCCCCATCAATTCCATGCAACATCATATTCATCAACAACAACCGATGAGCATCCTGAACCAACTCCATCCCACAAAATGCTTCTGACTTCTGAAACTCTTGCCCCGCCGCCGTCAATTCAAATAAATTATCCGTATTAGCTTTAATAAACTGATCCGCTTGAATCAAAAAACCACCTGTTCCAGCCGCCGGATCCTGAATGATTTCCCCAGCTTGTGGCCGCATTAAATGAACAATAGAATCAATCAACGGACGCGGCGTAAAGTATTGCCCAGCCCCAGATTTCTTCTCCTCAGAATTCTTCTGAAGCAATCCCTCATACAAATCGCCCAGGCCTTCTTCTTTAGCTGAATACCAATTTAATTCGTCTAAATTAGTAATGAGTTTTTTCAGAATAGTTGGCTTCTTAATCGATGATTGTGCATTCAAAAAAATTGCCTGCATCTTAGGCTGTGATGCATCTTCACCCAACATTTCTAACAACTCTTTATAGAACTTGATCAGTTCCGGCTCTCCCACCTGTTTCAGATCGTCCCAGCGATAGCCCTCTGGTAACATTGCTTCTTGATCCTGCTCCTGCAACAACTTCAGAAACAACAAATAAGTCAACTCCGTCACATACTGCATATACGTCACGCCATCATCGCGCAACAAATTACAAAGATTCCAAAGTTTCTGAACAATATCGTGAGTCGCAGTCATTGGGCATTTGGGGCGAAAGTGAAATCATTGTTAGTGTAAAGGATTTCTGGACCTAACTCACCTCATCCCATAAACCAGAATGAATCTCCGCTAAAATCTCTGCCAATTTCCCATCAAATACCCGATCGAGTTGTTTAAATCCACCCGCCGACTGAAAAGCACCCATTTCCAAAGACGATCGATCGACAATGATTTCTTGCTTCAATTGTTTACTAATCCGATCGAGCCAAGTGCGTTGAATTGGTCTCCAAGTATTGCCCATAAGGATTCTCTTCATCGCCCGATCGACCCGTTCCCCGTATGCCACCAATGGATCACCGATCGCCGCCTGCCGAATAAATCCAATAATCGAAGCCGCAATATCCTCATTGGTCCTAGAGCGCCAAGCAACCTCCAGCGACTTTTCCGAAAAGCCTCGATCGGCCAATATCGATCGAACGTCCTGAAGTTGTTTTCTAGTCAATTCTCTAGGTCGCTGTGTCACCACTAACAATGCCGCAATTTCATTCTGATTATCCCGCAAAAAACGCTGAAACTCTTCCAAATAATCCTCAGCATTTCCGCCTTCTTTTGCACTGTAATACCGACTCACCCCGCGTAATTCATCCTCATGACTTGCCAAATAAATCGATCGTGGCTGCGAATTTCGTTCCTCCAAAACAGCACTTAAGTTCGGACGTTCACGGAACCAACTCTGTACTAATTCTAAAGGCTGTTGTCTTAGGTATGGAACCCACGCCGATAAAGGCATTCCAGCCATTTCTTCTAGCGCTTTTATTTGTGTTGTACTGAAGTACGATCGTTTACGTTGAAAGCGTTGTAAAAACTGATTCAAAACCAACTTGATTGCGGGATCATTTTCCAATTCTATTAATTCAGTTTGCAATTGCACTAGCGAAATTTTGGGCTGCACAACTGTCGGAGTCATTGCCGTTACCGAATCCATCATCCGACAAACACCCACCGCATCGTAAATCACAAAAGATTCCTTACCAATATCGTTACAAATCCGCGTTGCTCGACCTTTCATTTGTTCATACAAAATTCGCGAATTCACCCGCCGCAAAAAGACCAAATTACAAATCGCAGGCACATCAATCCCTGTGGTTAATAAATCAACCGTCACCACAATTTTAGGATGTTGTTCATTCTTGAATTTCAATATCTTTTCCAACGGTCGTTCAGCCGTACCTGTAATCTTTGTAATCAAATCATCATCCAAACTGCCATACAGCGCGGTAAATGAATTCTTAAGCTGTCGCACCACTTCATCTGCATGAATATCACTCACACAAAAAATCAATGTTTTCCCCAGGCCAAATGGATCAAGATTCTCTGCCAAATATTCACAAACTACGCGATTAAATTCTGGTGCAATCACCCGCCGATTAAACTGTTCCACCTCCATCCGAATCTCATCCGGTGCCAGAAAACTTTCGATCGCATTCGTCACTGGATCAAATGTTTCAATTTCAGCACCCGTTCTCCAAGTAATACCATCTTGAGACAATGCAGTTTCAATTTCGATCGGCGGCTCATGGGGTACTAACCGACCTTCGGCCACCGCTTGGTTATAGCCATAATAAAAAATGGGCGCACCGAAAATCTGAGAGGTGTGTAATGCAGGTGTTGCAGTCAATCCAATCTTAACCGCATCAAAATAATCAATCACCTGACGATATTTAGACACATAATCATTAAAATCTCGAAATTCTAATTCAGTCTCACTGAGTTCCCGATCGAGGACATAACCCCGATGGCATTCATCCACAATAATACAATCATACAAACCCACAGGCGGCGGATCTCCATAGAGAATACGTCTTACAAAACTCTGTACCGTCGCAATTTGTACTTTTGCATCGGCATCTATTTGCCCAACGCCCTTCACCTCAAAAACATCCGCAAATTTCTGAAGATTCTCCATGCGTGAATCATTGAATGAACCTTCCGTCTGATCCCCCAAAGCCGTCCGATCGACCAAAAATAAGATTCGTCGAAATCGTTTGGTTTTCAACAATCGATAAACTAGCGCGATCGCTGTCCTCGTTTTCCCGGTCCCCGTCGCCATCGCCAAGAGCAGTTCCCGCCGATCGGTATTCAAACCCTCCTCGATCGCACGAATTGCAGCTTTCTGGTAATCCCACAATGAGAGTGAATAATTGAATTCTTCTTGAGCCAATTGTTGTTGAGCAACCTCAATATTCTGAGCCATCATACTCACGAGATCCGCAGGCCGATACCAGCCTTTCAATGCTCGACGTTGTGACTTTGACGATCGCACATCTCGAAACCAAATCCCACTTTGAGATTCTAATTGCCGCAAATAAGGCCGACCATTAGTTGCAAATGCAAAGGGAATCTCACCGTCAATTCCGCGCAGTCCTTTGGTATATCGAATCGCCTGATCTAATCCACCCTCCTGCACATTTTTGCGTTGACGCTTGGCTTCGACGGTTCCGATCGCCTGCAATCCCACAAACAATACATAATCTGCCCGTCCATCTTGCATTGGATATTCAGCGATCGCTAAATTTTTGCCTTTTATTGGACGGACTCCATTGCCATAGGTCAAATTCACCGAATCTGCGTCCCAACCTACCTCTCGTAATTGTGCATCAATCAATGCCCGTGTTTCTGCTTCACTCAATTGCATAGACTGAGTAGCTTTCTGCGCTTGATCGATCGCAGTTTGAATGGGTTGTGTAGTTTGAAGAAGTTGAACTTGTAATTCTGCAATCCGAGTTTCAAGATCATTGCGATCGGCTTCCACCTGCGCCGCTAATTCCTCCGCTTGAATCCGCCGCTGTGTTTCGATCGCAGTTTCCGCCGCCGCCAACTCTGCCTTAGTCAAACTCTTCCGCATTTCCGTTTGTAATGCCATGAGTTCCTGCTGAAGAGTGGCTGAAGAATCCACGGGCGCAGTCGGCGGAATAAATGCGCGACGCTTGTAACTGCTATCGCCAAACGATCGATAAAACCAACTCCCTAAAAAATGTGCATATTTTAGAGATTGCAATGCTTGGCGTTGATCACCGATCAAATGATGAACCGCTTGATTGCCTAACTTTCGCAATTCATGGAATGCCATTTCCACATCACCACCGACAATCTTCCGATCGCCGAGCAACCGTAACAAGTCTTGCTGACTGCCCTCTCCTTGAATCCCCACTTCAACCGCCACCAACTGCGCCAACAATTCTCCAAACTGCCGCAACTTAATCAAACAAGTATTAGGGTCTTCTGAAAAATACCGTTCTGCCGATGCCCCAAGATGGACCAGTTGCCGATCGTGTGGTTTAAGAAATTCAAAATTGAGAGAGGTAAATTGTGCCACAGGACTTGGAAAGCTAGGATATCCCTATTATTCCACACCCATTATAAAAATAACCTCACTTCATAGACTACCTACAAATAGATATTTATGAGAAATCATCTTATAGCGCTGAAAGAACGGATCTTAATCTAGTCACAATACGATCGATTTGTTCTTTTTCAATAATCAGTGGCGGCGAAAGGGCAATGATGTCGCCTGTTGTCCGAATCAGTAAATCTTGCTCAAAACAATTAACAAGTGCTTTGTATGCCCTTGCGCCCGGAGATCCAGGAATAGATTCTAATTCAATCCCTGCAATTAGACCGATCGTCCGAATATCAATAATACAACTAATATCTTTAAGCGATTGCAATGCATCTTGCCAATAGGGGGCGATCGTAGCGGCTTTGGCAAATAAATTTTCGTTCTGATAAATATCTAATGTCGCAAGGGCGGCAGCACAGGCGAGAGGATGGCCAGAATAGGTATATCCATGGAAGAGTTCAATGGCGGCTTCTGGTCCCTGCATAAACGCCTCGCGAATACTCTCTTTAGCAAAGACGGCTCCCATTGGAACGCAGCCATTCGTGATGCCTTTAGCGACACAGATCAAATCAGGAATGACATTGAAATAATCAGCAGCAAAGGGCGTACCCATTCGACCAAATCCGGTAATCACTTCGTCAAAGATCAATAGAATGCCGTATTTATCGCAGATCGATCGTAGTTTTTCTAAATAGCCTTTTGGGGGAATTAGAACGCCCGTTGATCCGGCAACAGGTTCAACAATCACAGCAGCAATGGTGGATGCATCGTGAAGGGTAACAATGCGTTCTAAATCATCGGCTAAATGTGCGCCCCATTCAGGTTGGCCGTGGCTATAGGCGTTGTGTTCAAGATTGTGAGTGTGCGGTAAATGGTCAACCCCTGAAAGTAATGGTCCAAATCCCCGCCGATTAGTAGCAATGCCCCCGACTGAAATCCCGCCAAATCCGGTGCCGTGATAACCCCGTTCTCGACCAATTAAATGCGTTCGGGTAGAGTCCCCTTTGGCCCGGTGATAGGCGATCGCAATCTTTAGTGCGGTATCAACGGCCTCGGAACCAGAATTCGCAAAGAAGATTGCATTCAAATCGCCGGGAGTGATCCGAGTGAGGCGATCGGCGAGTTCAAATGGTCCGGGATGACCCATTTGGAACGTGGGCGCAAAATCTAAGGTTTCGATTTGATTTTTGACGGCTTCTGCAATAGTGCTGCGGCCATGCCCTGCATTCACACACCACAATCCCGCTGTCCCATCCAAAATTTCCCGACCTTCGACGTCTTTGTAATACATGCCCTGTGCGGAAGCCATCAGCCGGGGTTTGGCTTTGAATTGACGGTTGGCGGTGAAGGGCATCCAGAAGGCGTTAAGGTTAGGATTCATGGTGGTACTGATGAGATGAGCTTTGATGAATGGTGTGATAAGTAAAACCCGATCCTCCGATCCCCCTTGTGAAGGGCAAACTAGAAGACAATTCATAATCTCTCTTCACAACCGAGAACTAGAGAGTAATTCATAGTCCCCCTTCACAAGGGGGATTTAGGGGGATCGGATCTTACTTAAACGCTAGTCGCTTTACGACGACCGCGAGTAGCAGATGATTTTGTTGTACTCTTATTTATTGATTTAGTGGTTTCTGATTTAGTCGGAATTTTATCCGTCTTACTGACTTTTGACGCACTAGATTCACTAGCACTAGATTCAATATCAGTCTTGGATTTGCGACCACGAGGTTTCTTCGCGTCGTCTGGTTCATTCATCGCATCCACCGCAGCATTGGCATTAGTCAACGTTGTCTCCGTTAATTTTCCGACGACGCGGCGTTTGCCATTTTTCCCTCGACGTACACCAGATAGATAATATTTCAAGGTCGATGGACGAATCTCAACACCTTGTTGGGTCAGCATTGTAGAGATTTCAGAGTAATCGTAACCCCGATCGAGAGCCAAGATGATTTGATCTTGCAATGCATTGATAGCTTCGCGCAATGACCAAATTTCCTTGGGTTTGTCTGGTAAATCCATTAGTGTCAAGGAAGCTTGTGAAATAGCAGCCTTCGAGACGAGTGTAGCAGTCGGAGAACGACGTTTTGTTCCAGCCATTAGAATGTTCCTTTTTTAGTGTTGGCTTAGTGACTTTATTTCGTAACGTTATCCAATTTATACCTCGATAATTCAAGGTTGACAAAGTATTTTGGTTTTTCTCGTCTCTAATCTAAATTTACCGTTTTATTGATGCTCCGATCGTTTCTAAATTAGAGGTCATAGATATATTGCTTCGATCGATTCGTTGAATATATCATGGATAATATTACGATCGATTTAGCATTTCACTTAGTAGTTACGATTCCTATAGATGAAGGGTCTTGGCGATCGTGAACAAAATCGGTGCAAGAAATAATGCAGGTAAAAACGAACTAACTCGAATGGGAACTAACTCTAGTAAATTACAGCCAATGCCCATGACCATCAATCCACCCACTCCAGAAATGAGCGCAACACAAGGATCGCTACTGGGATTCGGGAGAACTTGGGCAAGGCTGCTGGCCACAAGAGAAAGACTGCCTTGATAAATCAAAATCATTAGGCTAGAGAATGCCACGCCAATCCCATAGGTGCTACTAAATGCGATCGCCGCCAGTCCATCCATCACCGCCTTGACTGTTAGAATTCCAGGATCCCCGTTCAAGCCATTGTTCAAACAGCCTAAAATCGCCATAGGGCCAACACAGAACAACAAACTCGTCGCCACAAACCCCTCGGTAAATCGCCCGCCGCCTTTAACTCGTTGCTTCAGCCAATCGCCCAATTGGGTGAGTCTAAGTTCAATTTGCAATACTTCTCCGAGAATGCCGCCAAAGACGATCGATAGCAATCCCAAAATTGTGCCATCCACAATCCCAACTGTTGCATTTCGCATTGCCCCAGCCATGGTGATACCCAGAAAAATAGTAAACAATCCTAATCCTTGGGTTAAGACCTGCTGCATTCTGATTGGCATTCGTCCTCGCAAGCTTAGTCCGATCGTCGTACCCAGAAGAATGGTGAACACATTGATCCAGGTGCCACTTGTTTTTTGCCAAAGGGAGAGCATAGAGAAACCGATGATGTAAATACATTAAATCTACAGTAGAGCCTTCAAAATAATCTGACTCACTTCTTCGTTGCCCGCCGCATTGAGATGAATATTGTCGTGGTAGAGCTGTTTCGCATTGCCATTAGCTTTAAAGAGTTCTAATAAATCAATATAATTAATCCCTTCTTTTTTGGCTAGTTCAGACAACCGATCGCGGGCTACTAGTTCATAGTTACGAGATTTCCCCTCTACTTCTCTCAATAACGGAGTCATGAGCACTAAGAATTTGGCATGATTGCCTTGGCTTAATTTATGAATGGCCTGAATCGCTTCTAAAATCTTTGCGACCCGATCGCCCTCTTCATTGTGAATCGCCTGTAATTCCCGTAAAGGCGGCAGCTTAGACAAACGATAGCGATCGATTAATTCACCAATGGCCCCAATAGGTTTACGATCGAGATAGTTACTTTCACGCCCCACCACGAGGCTACTCGGAGCCGTACCAAACAAGTCGTCAGTATTAATAATCAGAATCAACATATCCGCATCAAACAATCCAAACTGGCGCAGATATTCCAACTCATTACGCGGGGACCAAGAATTAGCCGAGGCATTCAGAACTGTAATGGTGGGAATATCGGGTTGACTTGCGCGCAGATGTTGCTTAAATTGTTCAGAAATGATCGAGTCTTGGGGATTCCACCAACCGCCATTTGTCACAGAATCGCCAATGAAAAAAAAGCGGCGTTCACCGGGAATTTTACGATCACTAATCTCATCACTACGCATTGAATAACGATTGATTTGAATCCTATTGCCATTCCGAAGGACGTTTTGGTTTGGTGCAATCAAATAACCTATTTTTTCATCTGCTTTATACAAAAGCGGATCGCCCAGTCCATAACGCGATCGTAGGACAATTTCAAGAATTATAAGTAGAATAATAATTGATGCACTGATGGTAAAAAAAAGTTTCATAAAGATTTAGAAAAACTCTAAATTAAGTGGGCGGCGATCGGAGGTAAACATAGGGATAGTTATTTTGCTATACATTTCAGAGGAATTATAAATTGAGCGTGTGGCGATCGGAGGTAAAATAGAGTGAATTATTTTTTCTATTTTATGCTGAAAAGAATTTGGGAAGGCGTGCTGGTAATTGTGGATGACATTAAGCTCGGCATGACTAAAACAGATGGAGCCGATAGTCCAGTCTGGATTGGACTATCGACCATCATTATCCTAGGAACGATCGGATACTTAGTCTTGTGGGCGACCCGATCGGCCTATTTGTTTTAGTGGACTATCTGTTCTGGTCAAGCGCTTCAGCCTCTCAGCTTCTCCAAAACGCTGATGTCTTCGAGGGTAGACGTATCCCCAGAAATCTCCTGACCTGCCGCCAACGCCCGCAGCAATCGCCGCATAATCTTACCCGATCGAGTCTTGGGTAACGCATCCGCAAATCTAATTTCCCCAGGACGTGCGATCGCCCCAATTTCTTTTACCACATGTTTTTTGAGTTCTTTCATCAACTCATCGCTGGCGGTATGGGTGCCTTCTAAGGTGACAAACGCCACAATTTCTTCGCCCTTAAGATCATCCGGTTTCCCAACGACCGCCGCTTCTGCAACGGCTGGATGCGACACCAATGCTGACTCAATCTCCATAGTGCCTAATCGGTGCCCCGCCACGTTAATCACATCATCTACCCGGCCCATCACCCAGAAATAACCATCTTCGTCTCGGCGCGCCCCGTCTCCAGCGAAGTAAATGTATTTGCCATCAACAGGCGCAATATGTTCCCAATAGGTTTTGCGGAATCTGTTGTCATCGCCATACACCGTGCGCATCATTCCGGGCCAAGGATGACGAATTGCTAAATAGCCGCCTTCTCCCGCAGGTACACTATTGCCGTCCATATCAACCACATCGGCCAAAATGCCAGGGAACGGAAGGGTTGCAGAACCGGGTTTCGTGGCGATCGCTCCCGGCAATGGTGTAATCATGATCCCGCCTGTTTCGGTTTGCCACCAAGTATCCACAATAGGGCAACGCTCTGCCCCAATCACCTTGTGATACCACATCCAAGCTTCTGGATTAATCGGTTCACCAACCGTCCCAAGCAACCGGAGCGAAGTCAGATCTCTTGCATTTGGATGCTCGTCGCCCATTTTAATAAAAGCTCGAATGGCGGTCGGTGCGGTGTAGAAAATGCTGACCTTATGCTTTTGAATGACATCCCAAAATGCGCCCGGATTAGACGGACGGGGGGCACCTTCATACATCACCGTCGTCGCGCCGTTGGACAATGGACCATACAGCACATAACTATGCCCAGTGATCCAACCCACATCTGCCGTACACCAAAAAACATCCTTTTCCTGCAAATCAAAAATCCATTTGCAAGTTATATGGGAATACAAGTTGTATCCGCCTGTTGTATGGACCACACCCTTTGGTTTGCCCGTCGATCCGGAGGTATACAAAACAAACAAATTGTCTTCTGAATCTAACTCTGCCGCAGGACAATCACTATCCACGGTTGCCATTAACTCATGCCACCAATGATCCCGCCCTGATTCCATCGTCACATCTTGCGCCGTGCGTTTGGTCACAATCACGGTTTCAACTTTCGTTTGACCCTTGGCGATCGCGGCATCTACCGCAGGCTTCAACGGCACAACAACATCCTTTCGCCAGCCACCATCCGCCGTAATCACAACCTTGGCTTCCGCATCAACTAACCGATCGCGCAATGCGTCGGCGCTAAATCCACCAAACACAACCCCATGCACCGCACCAATTCGGGCACAGGCCAGCATTGCAACCGCCGATTCCGGAATCATGGGCATATAAATCCCAACCCGATCGCCCTTCACCACGCCCATTTTCTTCAAGACATTCGCAAATTGACAAACTTGCTGATGCAATTCCCGGTAGGTGATCGTAATAGAATCGCCCGGTTCGCCTTCCCAAATGATGGCGGGTTTATCACCGTTGGAGTCCAAATGACGATCGAGACAGTTGTAAGACAGATTGATTTTCCCATTCACAAACCACTTCGCAAACGGCGGATTGCTCCAGTCTAATCCTTCCGTCCAAGGGCTAAACCAATGGAGTTCTTTTTTTGCTAACTCTTCCCAAAATACAACCGGGTCGGCTGCTGCCCGATCGTAAAGCGCTTTGTATTCGTCAAAACTTTTTACCGTTGCCTTTTCCGAGAATTCAGCACTGGGTGCAAAGGTCCGATTTTCTTGGAGAATCGATTCAATAGTGGGTTGTGACATGGGTACTCGAAACGAAAATACTGATAATACGATACCGGGTTGCCTCGCCCGATCGCATTACTATGTACTTTCATAACGCGATTGGCATGGCGTGATTGGCATGACGCGATCCCAACTATTCGGCCACTTGTAATTGTTGAACTTGCTCTCGTGTGAGATCCGTAAGCTCGACAATATCGGCGATCGTAAACCCCTTTTTCAGCATTCTCAGCGCTATTTCACCCTGACGTTCAATTTTCCCCGTCTCAATGCCTTGCTCAATGCCTTGCTCAATGCCTTCATTAATGATCGCTTGGTAGGTAATAGATTCTTGCATAATGTCTTTCCGAATGACTTGTGAAATCAGTTCTGACTTTAATCTTAGCCCAGCGAGGATGTAGCTGGCAGCCATTGATTCGTGCTGTTGATCTTCGTCAGAAAATGCGCTGATTTTTTGGACCGCAGTGCGCAGAGTTTTGGTGGCGTTTCGGGTTTGACCCAAGACGGCAAAGGGCATAAGTCCAGGATACTTAAGAAGTGTTTCAGCCGGAGTTTCCCATATACGGATGACGTTGAAATGGGCTGTCATTCCAGCAATTTCAAAGAAGTCTTGATAGACTTTTTTGGATTTGGTTTTGTGAAGGTAGATAACGACTTGGTAGATACGTTTGTGCGGGAATCGGCGGTAAATGCGGAGTCGATAGTCTGCAAGACGCATAGGGAGTGAGTCGCTTTGAAGGAAGCCGTTACTCTGCGATCAGTGGTAGAGCCTGCCTACCTAGCAAAACCGCTTTCTGCCAGAAAATGAAGAAAACCAGCTAGCTGCAAGGCTTCTGGTTTCAGGATTAGATCTCAAATGGGTTCTATATCGAGTTTGGAACTCAATGTGAACGACTTCTTCACTGTTCTGGAGCAAAATAATGCTATCGGCACGAATGAGTTCGTTTGATAGTTCGGTGGGGCTGAGTTGGCTGGAGTTAACTTTGCGACCGAGCACCCAACTGGCAAAGTCAGAGGGAAATAATTCCGCAAGTCTGCGACAGGTATTATCAAAACTCACTACAGATTCTCCTCACCAACACTCCGGACAGATTTTCAGTCGGTCAAGCCCTGAGAGAGCCGTATTCCAGTAGTCTCTGGTAGTTTGGATTTAATTTAACCAAAGTCGGGTCCAAACCAAACATTGCGATAAATAAGTCTAATAAATGCTC
>JAPLHZ010000169.1 GCA_026389365.1 Cyanobacteriota bacterium | reverse complement strand
TGTGAATCGTCTCTTTCAACGCCTCACTCTCGACCTTAATGGGTATACGCGATTTCCAGCAACCTAAATTCCCTAGGATTGTCAATTGCCTTCAAACCACATCTAGCGTCCTCCACGGGAATTCTGGGAGAACCGAAAAAAGCACCTTAATGTTTGTATTTTAGAGATAAAAAGAGGACGACATGATAAACGTGTCGTCCTCTTTTTTACCGAATTGAACATCAAAGCATTTTATAGACTCAGGCTTAGCCCGCGATCGTAACTTGCTCTGCGTCCACCGCAGCCGCACCACTCTGCTCATTAGCAATCTCGATCAAGCGATTGAGTTGGTCTTGGCTCGGAGCTTCACCCTTCAGGACCACGGTACCACCCGTTTGGGCAACCCAAACCGTCTCGATGTCGGCAACAGATGAATCTTGATCAAATGCCGCCGCGACACGTTTCGCAAGACCGCTTTGGTCATATTCTCCGTTCAAACCCATACGCTCAGCGGGAATCTCTTCTTGGGCTGGCGCACTGCTTTCTGATGATTCAGGTGATGATTCAGGTGTTGATTCAGGGGCAGCAGCAGCCTCATCCTGTTGTCCGCCAAAAATTCGTTGTAGCCAACCCATAACTTTTCTCCATAACACTACTAACAGTCACTTTGAACAATACCGCAAGATAATTGGTTTGAGGTTAAATTCTGTTAAATCTTCTGATAGGTTTTTCTCTTGAGACGATCGATCTTTTGAGAAGAACGTTAGCTAAAAAATTGCTTGGGATTGCCAGTCCTTTAGGCTAAAGTCTTACTCTATGGCGTAGCCGCTTTAGATTGGGTTTTTACGGCGTGTCTAATTAAAAGCGCTTTGAGTTTGGCTGATGGAGGTCTAGAGTGAAGCATACATTGTTGGTATTGGTGGAAGATGAAGCGGGAGTGCTGAGCCGAATTTCGGGCTTGTTTGCACGACGTGGATTCAATATTGAGAGCTTGGCGGTGGGTCCGGCTGAGCAGTTGGGCGTTTCGCGACTCACAATGGTGGTTCCCGGCGATCGGCAAGATATTGAGCAGTTAGCAAAACAACTGGATAAACTTGTCAATATTTTACACGTAGAAGATATTACCGAAGTGCCTTCAGTCGAGCGGGAACTTATTCTTTTAAAAGTGGCCGCTGACAGTGAGACCCGATCGGAGATTTTGGAATTATCGAATATTTTCAGAGCCAAGGTTGTGGACATTGCTGAAGATTCATTGACGCTGGAAGTGGCGGGGGATCCAGGGAAAATGGTGGCGATCGTTCAACTGCTGACAAAATTTGGGATTAAGGAGATTGCGCGGACTGGCAAAATTGCACTGAAGCGAGAATCGGGTGTGAATACTGAATTCTTGAAGTCCTTGGAAGCCAACGTATCTTAGATTAGCAGCAGATCTTTAACAAGATTGACGCAGACTTGCAGCTAGCTGGTTTTCTTCATTTTCTGGCAGAAAGCGGTTTTGCTAGGTAGGCAGGCTCTACCACTGATCGCAGAGTAACGGCTTCCTTCAAAGCCAAGTATCACGGGAAAAGATATCAAATGGGTTCTATAGAAACTAAAAAGGGAGGACACACCATTAGGTATCTTCCCTTTTTTAATTTTTTAATAGGTCTATTGAACTCAAATCGAACTACTTACTATCTTTACCCGGAACAAATGGCTTACCATCTCTAAATTGACCAGAGAAGGTCGTTCCATCGGTGTAGACCACCGTTCCACGTCCTTCAATTCGCCCTTTTCGCCATTCTCCCGTATAGCTTTGATAGCCACTGCCAGGAGCAAATGTACAGCTTCCTTTGCCGGATAAAGTACTGCTAAAGAACTGGCCTTGGCAACGCATTAATCTAGTCGTATAAGTACCTTGGCCTTTGACTTGGCCGAGAAAAAACTGGCCGTCATAGGTACCACTGTTGGAAAATGCAAAATTTCCTCTACCGTGGGGCACGCCGCGCTTGATTCCTCCCGTATACCGATCGCCATTGGCAAAGGTAAATGTTCCTGTCCCATTCGGCTCACCCATAGAAAAACTGCCCTCGTAGCGGCCATTATCAGGAAACAAGAACATACCTTGTCCCTGTTTCAGGCCATTGACAAACGTACCTTCATAGCGCTGATCATCTTCATAAACTAGAACGCCGTAACCAGTGGGAAGCCAGCCTCCCGCAACTTTACGAACTGGCCCTTCGTAGGATCTAAACGGTGAAGGTCCAAGTTTATCGTTCTTATCCTTTATTGGTTTGAATGTACAGATATAGCCCGTATCACGAGCAGTACATTGGTTTGCGAGAATGGGGAGTAGTTCAGCTTGGGCGCTTTGAGAACTAACGAGCAGGGTTAGGCCCGAAAGAACAACAAGAGCGCTGAGCGTTTTCCTAGAATTAGGTTGAAAAAGATGGGTCATCATAGTTGTTCATAACGTCCTCAATAGTCTTAAATTTAGCCAAGAATTTAGAGTTGAGGGCAATTTTTTAGGATATATGAGTTTAGGCTACCCCATTTTGCTGTACTAGTCGCTAAATGAGACATTGGCAAGCGTAATTCCAAATTCAAAAATCTCAGAGTCTGATGGACTGAATATTAAATAACGATCGCGATCGGCCCTTGAATTTGATTAAGCATGGCGATCGAATTGAACGTAGACTTAATTAAGATTGATATTTGATAGTCTACGATCGACCTTCTATCATCAAGTGTAGCAAGGGTTTCAGAAGGTAATCTTTGGATGGCTTTGGGTGGACGATCGTTCAGATTATCAGTTTAACTCGCGATATTAAGATGCGTTTGGTGAGGTGGGCGGTTCGGGTGGCTTGTTTGAGTGCTTTTTGGAGTCCGGTTTCGTGGAGATGGTAGTGTTGCCAAATTTCGGTGTCGGGGTTTTGGATGCGGCGGCTGGAGGGAAAGATCCATTGCCAGATCCATTGTCGATTGGCGTTTGGATATTTGCGGTTTAGGGCGAAGGGAAGCCAAACGGAACCGTAGCCTTGGTTGAGGTCTTGTTCGTGGAGGGTTTTGGCTTTTTGTAAGTGTGATTCGAGGTCGGGGATGAGGCTGCTGGGCAACATTGTAATGGGCTAGGTGAGTGAGAAAAGCTTCAATTTCGGGTGTTCCCATTTCGTTGGGATGACGTTTGTTGTGAAATAGAATGTATCGACGGATCCACTGAATGTAGGTTTCTTCTGTGCGATAAGAGTAGTGTTTGAGGCGAATGGCGTCGCGAACTTGGTCTAGCAGCTTTTTGGGCGGATTCTGCGCTTGGTCTAGAACCTTTTTCTTTGGTGGATTTTGCATGGTGGGATAGGTTGACAGATTCGGTTTTTCTTCATAAAATGGAAGAATAAGTGGGAAAATTCTTCTTTTGCCTTAGGGGATATGCTGAATTTTTCTGCCTATTACCTCTGATTTAGGTAGATATGTGGAAATTTTCCACCTACTAGTTGTTAGGCTGCTTTGACATATAAATCCTGAAATCATCCGGATCAGAAAACTACGATTGAGGATAGTGACCCATCTGATGTGCAGAATTATACAGAGCATTCCTGTACACAGTTGCAGTAGCCCCATTCGATTGAGCAAAGTGCTGTGAGTAGACAAGATACAAAAGGATACTACGCTTTACTCAACACTCCGGACAGATTTTCAGTCGGTCAAGCCCTGAGAGAGCCGTATTCCAGTAGTCTCTGGTAGTTTGGATTTAATTTAACCAAAGTCGGGTCCAAACCAAACATTGCGATAAATAAGTCTAATAAATGCTCA
>JAPLHZ010000158.1 GCA_026389365.1 Cyanobacteriota bacterium | reverse complement strand
GAGGCGGACATCCGGTAAATCGAGTGGAATGTGAATCTGATTCTCCATGAGGCCCCTCGCTTGCTGGCTAACATCTTGATTTTACAGCCAATCGATGAACGCTATATCTGGATGCCGACCACGGCAATTCTAGGAGAACCACTATTTTTATCTGAAATTGGTTTTGGGAGTCAATCGCATCACCCACCAAGACGATCGACCTCCAATTTTGCCCACCCGCTCAACGGGCCAGCCCCACGATCGAAAGCTTCCATAGACATAGGCTTAGTTAGAGAGACTTCGATCGTCTAACTAAGCCTATATTGAACTCATCGCCGCGCCTTCAATATTTGAGCCGCCGTCAGCGTTAAATCGGGAAAGGTGGAAGAGACGATCGCGTCATTTCCTTGAAAGGTTACGAACTGATAGGTACCGGAGACTAAAGTACCGACCATGACCCAAGCACGATCGGGGTCAATCAGCCAATATTCAGGGATAAGACGCGCTGCATATTCTACGGGTTTATCATCGTAGTCCCGTTCGCGGGATATCTTGTCACTGATGGAGTTAGACGCGACTTCTACGACTAATAATGGGGCGGATAGTCCTGTCCTCAATAGCTTGCCATCGTCAAAAATAGCAGCTCGTGACTCGTCAGAATGCACGATTAAGTCAGGTTGTCTTGCGGTTGCTCTAGAGGAACTTACCCCTACTTGATGTCCGATGATGAGATTTTCTTCAGGTACTCCCAGACGTGCAAAGGCAAAGACCAAAAACATTGCAATGGCTGGATTCAGCGGACTTTCTGCACCCATCTCGACTAAAACCCCATCCACAAGCTCATATCGCGTGTCTGTGCCATCGTCATAGTCTAGATACTCCTTCAGCGTCATTCGTCGTTGGTCTTTGACCGACCGGAATTCATCGGTTGCAACTGTCATGGGTTCCGTCGCTCCTGACTTGGCTCTAGCAGGGTCTTCAATAGGTTTATTGTAATACTTTCTCGATCGTCGGGCTTATAAGACAAGATTTTCAAGCACTTTTCAGAGAAAAGTGTAATCCATTATTTCGATCGTCCTGCCGTCAATACCTGCACTGCGGTTAAGGTCAATTCTGGCAATGCTGAAGAGATAAGTGCTTGATTGCCCTGAAACTTCTTAAACCGATACTGCCCAGATATTAAGATGCCAATCTGAACCCATTTTCGTTCGGGGTCAATTCGCCAGAATTCTTGAATTCCACGATCGGCGTACTCATTCGGCTTTTCCTCATAGTCACGCTTATAGTTTTGTTTTGTTTCATCACCGGGCGAAACGACTTCAATGACAATCAGCGGATTCGGGTCACTGAGCAACACACAGGATTCTGTACGTCCTTCAAGTGCAGCAGATGATTCTGGTGAGTGAATAATAAGGTCAGGGTCACGGGCTGCAACATATTGACTTCTGACTTGAATTCGTTCCTTAATTCCAAGTCGATCAGCCTTTAATCTGAGCAACGGGAAATACTGAATCAAGAAGATTGCAATCAATAAATTAATCCGACTTTCTGCACCCATCTCGACTAAAACCCCATCCACAAGCTCATATCGAGTATCTGTGCCATCGTCATAGTCTAGATACTCCTTCAGCGTCATTCGTAAATCGGTTGCAACGGTCATAAGGCGATCGCTCCTGACTTGGCTCTAGCAGGTTAGTCAACAAATTCATTATAAGGCTTCTCGATCGTCGGCGTATGAGCATTCCCTGGCAAGGATTACAGGCTATTTTCATCTAAAATTAGTTTTGAGAGTCGATCGCCTCATCCGCTAGGACGATCGCCCCCCAATTTTACCCACGCACTCTCAGAAGCAACCCCTCGCTCTTAACTTGGCTCTAGCAGGTTCGTCAACAAATTCATGATGAGGCTTCTCGATCGTTGGGCGCACAATCCTTATCTAGCATGGATTACAGGTCACGGCTTTAGCGATCGTCACTTTCTAAGCCGCCAAAACAATCGCAGCCGTCAGCTTTAACTCTGGGAATGTGGGAGAAACGATTGCATCATTGCCCCGGAAGGTCACGAACTGATAAGCACCGGAGACTAGAGTACCGACCTTCACCCATTCCCGATCGGGGTCAATCTGCCAGAACTCTTCAATCCCACGATCGGCATACTCACGGGGCTTCCATTGGTAATCGCGTTTGTAGTTTTTCGTAGACTCAGCGCCCGGTGAAACGACCTCAATAACAAGCATCGGGGGCGGGTCTGTGAGTTCGATACAAGCTTCTTTTCGTCCGTCGATCGCAGCAAAGGATTCTTCGGAATGAACCACGA
Organism: Cyanobacteriota bacterium; assembly: GCA_026389365.1. Lineage (GTDB taxonomy): Bacteria > Cyanobacteriota > Cyanobacteriia > Leptolyngbyales > Leptolyngbyaceae > JAAFJU01. The sequence goes on along the minus strand of JAPLHZ010000158.1, from coordinate 11,599 downwards.
GATCGGGGTAACGTGCATTGGCATAGCCTCCATGAACCTCAATCCTATGCTTAGTGGCAAGACGATAATAAGGAATTCCTAGCCCTAGAAAGATACTGATTAGAAACATCCCTATGGAGGTATTTCCCGTGCTTTCGGTTCCCATCGGTACTAAAACCCCATCCTCAAGCTCATATTGCGTATCTGTCCCATCGTCGTAGGTCAGATATTCCTTCAGTGTCATTCGCCGTTTAATGGACCGGATGTCATTGGTTGCAACTGTCATAGGGCGATCGCTCCTGACTTGGCTCTAGCAGGTTAGTCAACAAATTCATTATAAGGCTTCTCGATCGTCGGCGTATGAGCATCCCCTGGCAAGGATTACAGGCTATTTTTATCCAAAATCAGTTTTGAGAGTCGATCGCCTCATCAGCCAAGACGATCGCTCTCCAATTTTGCCCACACGCTCAACGTGCCAGCCCCACGATCGAAAAATTATCGATCGTCTGTGTGGTGCAGGTTGCTTTGGTTGAGTCCGTTATTGGTTCGATTGCTCCTGAGTTGGCTGGGTTGGGTCGTAGATCCTTTATTTTGACTGGACAGAAGACAAAATCTTTTCCCCAGCTTGAATCCGGGATGTTTCCCCGATGAGAATACACTCAGACATCAGGGACCGATCGATCGGGGCTAGTACTGGGATTTGGCTCCGTTCTGCTTTGCGATAGCCATCCCCATCAAGCCAATAAATATCGAGAACGCCATCGTCCCAAATCCAGACTTCATCAGTTCCCAGAACAGCGTATCGCTCTAGCTTGGAGACAGAGCCGTGAGTAAAGTCAACTTCGATCGCGAGCTTGAACCCTTGGATCTCATAAGATTCATCTGCTTCTGCCGAAACGATACCATCCTTTTCTTGCGTCGCAGACCCAGTGGGGGTGAATTCGATTTTCTGATGAAAGAGGAATGCTTCAATGAGAAAACCAATAATGCTCTTAAATAATTCGTGATTTAACCCCAGCATCAGAATTTCGATCGTCCCCTTGTAATAAGCGAGTCTGACCCCACGAGTATTCTCAAACCCTTGTTTAAGAGACCTGAACTGCCCCCAGGTGCGATTAGTTTGGATTGTTCTGACATCCCCATTTACCATTTGGACCTGGTTTAAGGATGGTAGTACTGCAACTGTCATCGGTTCTATTGCTCCTGACTTAAGCTCTAGCAGGTTCGTCTACAGGTTCATTATAAGGCTTTCTCGATCGTCGATCGTATAAGCCTTACCTAGCAGGGATTACAGACTACTTTTTATCCCTAATTCGCTTCTACCAAAACTTGCACCGCTGTCAGCTTTGACTCTGGAAATGTGGGAGAGAGTTCAATCACCTCCGCGCCCCTCTGGTTAAAACACTAGTAACCGTGAGATCCAACGTTGGCAGAGCTTGAGAGATGATGGTCTCCGACCGACCAGAGGTCAACGTCTGACTCCCTCGGAACGTTGTGAACTGGTACCGACCCGCCACAAGATTACCAACCATGACCCATGAACGCTGCGGGTCAATCAGCCAATACTCAGGAATACCGCGATCGGCATATTGGTCTCGTTTGTCGTGATAATCGCGGGTGTAGTTCTCTGAATCCTCATCACCGGGCGAAACAACCTCAACCACAAGCCGAGGCGGTGGCATCGTCGTACCTACACGGGTGCTGCGTTCCATCAGGACCAAGTGAGCATCATGTAAGAGCGTTAGATCTGGGAACCGGGTTCTCGGTCTACCGTTGACAACGATCGAAATCTTTCCAGGGCTGGCTAGCATTTGGTCAATCCCCATTTGCCACAGCACGAAGGCTAAATAGTTCGCGATCGCCTCATTGAGCAACGATTCAGACATAACCGGAACCAACTCCCCATCCCAATACTCACAGCGTCCTTCTGGCAGGTCAGACGCCTCTGCTGTCAGGTATTCTTCAAAACTTGCAAATCTGGCTTTAGTGAACGTCATTCGATCGCTCCTGACTTGGCTTTTGAAGGAAGCCGTTACTCTGCGATCAGTGGTAGAGCCTGCCTACCTAGCAAAACCGCTTTCTGCCAGAAAATGAAGAAAACCAGCTAGCTGCAAGGCTTCTGGTTTCAGGATTAGATCTCAAATGGGTTCTATAAGACTTTCTCGATCGTCGATCGTATGAGCATTCCCTGGCAAGGATTACAGGCTATTTTTATCTAAAATCAGTTTGAAAGTCGATCGCCTCACGCGCCAGGACGATCGCCCTCCAATTTTGCCCACGCGCTCAACGTGCTGAAGGCTTGCGATAGAAGGGGGCGATCGCAAATCCGGGTGTTCTTCCTGGCTCAAACTTGCTCACGGTTTACTGGTGATGCCGCATATTTGACGATCGGTTTCATTCACATTAGGATTAGTCTTCAAGTAGTCGTGTAACAAATTGCACCCATATTCAAATAAGCTATCTGAGTTCAAAATCTCCGAACTCCAAAGTTTAATGGTGCCATCGAAGCTATTAGAAATAACTGTCTTACTATCAGAACTAAAACCCACATCAGATACTCTTTCTTGGTGCCCAACTAGTATCTTAAGCAAAATCCCTTCTCGACTCCAAAGCCTAATCGTCTTGTCATCGCTAGCGGAGGCAACCAGCGAGCCATCTGGACTAAAAGCAACATTATTTACTGTTCCTCTATGTCCAGTCAAAGTGTGCAGCAATTCGCCATCAACCACTCGCCACAGTCTCACTGTTTGATCTTTGCTACCAGAGGCAAGCATTTGACCATCTGGACTAAAAGCTAGAGCAAAGAGCCAATCACCGTGTCCAGTTAGGGTGCGAATCAACTTACCATCAGACACTCTCCAGAGTTTAATGGTGCGATCCCAACTTGCTGTAGCGATAGTTTTACCATCAGGACTAAAAACAATTCGTTGAATTTGGTCAGAGTGTCCCTCAATCTTTCTTTGTGAACTTCCATCTATATTCGATATCATCCAGAAATTCTGATCTTTATCATCGCCGTATCCGGCAAAGACTAATATTTTGCTATCAGGACTGAAGTTCACACTGTTAACTGGACGACGACGACGACCACCATTATGTCCCTCAAGTGTTTGGAGAAGTTTTCCATCACGAGTCCAAACCTTAACTGTTCCATCCCAGCTAGCGGTTGCAATCAATTTTCCATTAGGGCTGAACTGAATGGTTACAATACGACCATCATGAGCTGGAAATGTTTTTAGAAGCTTATTTTGATCGCTCCAAAATTGAACATTCCAACTTGTTTGAGCTTGATTAGAGCTGGCAGCGGCGATCATTTGGCTATCAGGGCTTACACTTATACCCCAGTAAAGATCTCCACGCTGCTGGCTAGACATACTTTTTTGAAATTGCTCATCTACCCGCCACATTTTTACTGTTGAATCTGAACTGGCAGTAATCAATGTTTTACCATCAGAACTAAATGCCACGCTGTTAGCAGAAGCATCATGTCCGGTGAATTGTTTAATCAAAGAACCGTCTACATTCCAAAGTTTAACGGTTCCATCGTTCCCAACTGAGGCAACTCTTTGATCGTCTGGGCTAATACTGACACCTCTTGCCCAATCATCATGTGCGTTGATGGTTGTGAGAACTGCACCATCTGAGACTTTAATCAGTTGCACTTTCCCCGTGTCGCCCGAGCATACAATCATTTGTCCGTCTCGACTGAATTCAAGACTTCTGAAAAAATCTGTTTTAACTGAGACAACTGGAGAAAATATCCGTGGAGTTCCATCAAGATTCCAGAATTTGATTTTGCCACTCCATGCTGGATAATCCCATCCGCCTGAGGCAATCGTCTTACCATCTGGGCTGAACCCTACAGCCCAGACCTGACCATCATGAGACGGAATTGTTTTGATTAGTCCTCCGTCACTTACCTGCCAGAGTTTTACTGTTCCGTCCTCACTCGCTGAAGCTAATAGGCTGCTATTTTTGCTAAAGCTGACAGACCTTACAGTCTTACTGTGCCCTAGAAGCGTCTCTACAGGAGTGCCATCGATTCTCCAAAGTTTGACCGTTGCATCTTGGCTAGCAGATGCGAGAAACTGCCCATCTGGGCTAAAGGCTACACTCATGACATTTTCAGTGTGTCCTTTCAGAGTTTTTAATAACGCTCCTTCACGACTCCAGAGTTTTACGGTGTTATCTCCATTCGCAGTAGCAATAATTTTACCGTCAGGGCTAAAGCTTGCACTATAAACTGGGCTATTATTAATTACTCGGTTAGTTTCATAAGTAGCATATATTGCTTGTCGTAAGAGATAGCTAACTTTTGCTTGCAACTCAGTTGCTAAAAAAGATCCGCCCTCTATCTCTAAAGACTCTAAATCTTTCAGCGTGGCTTGGGCTTTCACAGAGGCAAACAGAGCCTCTAAACCTTTGGCTGCACCGAAAAAAGCATCTGAAGATTCATTGAGGGCTTTTACTAAATTGATTCCTGCACTCAATCGAATTTGTTTCGCTTTATCCTGAGCTTGATTAACTTGTTCCTGCGCAAACGCTACTCTCTGAATCGCAGCTTGACTTCTTTGTTCCGCCTCACTCTTAGCTACTTCTGCCTTTTTCTGTTCCTGCCTAGCTTGGTTTACCTTAACTTCTGCATCCCTAACACTTTTCGCTGCTGCTTGCTTCTGAATCCTGGCTTGTTTCGTTATTTTCGACACCGTCTCACTTGCTACTCGAACATCTTGATTTGCCTTGTCCGTTCGATCTTTCGCCTCTTTCTCTGTCTTGGCAACGTTCACATTTGCCTCCTTGACAGATATTGCTGCCCATGCACTCATCAGACTCGCAGCAAACAGTGTCGTTATCATTATGATTGATCCAAGTCTTACTTTCTGATTTGTTTTTTGTTCTGTCTCTGCCAATCTCAGCTTTGCTTGTTGCTCTTCTTCTAAAGATTGGTTTACTTGCGCCTGTGCTTTACTCAAAGCCAAGTCAGCTTCCTGTTTCGCAGTGATCAAGATCTGATTGGCCTCAGCTTCCACCGCTAGCTTCCGCTGTACTTCCCGCGTCTCCAACTCCTGACTAGCATTCAAAAAGCGATAATCATCATCTCCTAAACTCTTACCTGCTGACCACTCCAACGCATCTCGGAACGTATCGCCCCGCAACAAGCGTGATTCATCCTCCTTATTCGATGCTATCCAAGCGGCGATCGCAACTCCATACGGTCTCAATGCAGCCAGCGATCGCTCTAACCAATCGTGATCAAATACCTGCTCATACACTCGATTGTAAACTCGGAGCATTCCCTCACGCTTCACGACCACGCCCGTCAGCCGCAAATCGACCTGCTCTGCGCTATCATCCGCACCAACTTCACCCTGCTGCACAATCTGCTGATAGAGTCCCAGTAACCGCCCCGTGCGCTCCTCTCCACTCAAGAGGAGGCGATCGCGAATCGTCTTCAAATGCTCCGGCGTATCCTGCGCTTCCCAATTCTCAATCACCCTGCTCCTAACCAACGCTTCGACCCAAGCGGCTTCTTCTCCGATCGATGCCGCATCACTCGCACTCAAAATCAACTTACAAACTTTCTGCGTCAAAAACGGCTGCCCACCCGTCCAATCCAAAACGGCTTGCATCAGTGCTGTAGGATCGCTCGACTTCGCCGCCAAACCCTCAGCCAACGGATCAGCCTCATGCAACTGAAACCCCATCATCTCGATCGGGCGACCCACATTAAACGGCGTTCGCTGCTTGTCTTGCATCAAGTCAGAAGGCGTTGTCACCCCTAGCAGCGCAAACGTCAAACGATCGTAGTCTGGCTTCTCCGATCGACGGTTATAGCACTCCCGAATAAATGCAAAAAGATCATCCAGGTTAAACGGCAAACTCAACACGCTGTCAATCTCATCAATAAAAATAATGAGGGGTTGAGCGATCGCCGTCAGCAATACTTCATCAATGAATTTATCAAACCGCCGCACATACGAAAGTAAATGGTGTTCTTCCCACCAACTGTAGAGATCAAACGTTTCGTACAAATCCAAACTGCTGACAATGCTATCGATAACGCTGCCATACCATTGCTCTGGCTGCATATCCGATGTACCAATCCGCGTGAGGTCGATCGCCGCACACGCCACACCTTCCGCCTGCAATCGCTGCATCGTCTGCACTTTCAGGCTCGACTTCCCCATCTGCCGAGAATTCAGCACATAGCAAAACTCCCCCGCCTTCAATGCTTGATAAAAAACCTCATCCGACTGTCGTTGCACATAAGTCGGCGCATCCGCAGGCAAACTACCGCCAACCTGATACTGGTATCTAGCTTCCCGCATCATACTCATGCACCCACCCTCAACCGTTCTCTAAAGTAAGTCCGATACAAGTTACACGACGGCACAACCTCGCTCCCCCGAAACAGCACCAACCCCATACTGGTGAGCTTAAACGCCTCACTCGTATTAATCGAGATCGGATGATCCACCGCGATCACCTGTTTCATCGCTGCCAGCAGTTTCTCATCGCCCTCCAAATTCAGCAAGTGACGGCGAAGATGCTCACCATACAAACCGCCTTCCGTCGGAGCAGATTGCAGAAGGTGTTCCAACGAGATCTCACCTCGCGCAATTGGATACAGCGCCGCCCGCACCAAATAGGGATGCCCTCCCACCGTTGCCATGAGCTGAGTCACCACTGCATCCGACCAGTCCAATCCATGCCGCTTAACCAAATCCACCACTTGCGGCTGGGTGAGCTGCGGTAGCTCGATCGGCACTCCCACATTAAACGGTGATTGGTTGATATTGAGTGGAATATACACCTCCTTAGAATGCACAATCACGAGCCGCAGGTTCTTCCAAATCGGCTTAATTTTGGCATCCTCATGCCACGCCCGCAGCATCCCAAAAAAGTCCATCGCGATCGTCGGATACTCAAACACCTGATCCACTTCATCGAGGCACAGCACTATTGGGCGCTGAAGCTACGGCAATAGATATCGCTGGAAGTAGTTCGTGCATTTGTTTTTCGGGCTAAACGTGCCTTTCCAATAATCAGCTAATCGATCGTCAAGGTTCAGTTCCTGCGTAATGCTGTTACAAAACCACTGCAAAAACAACAGGTCAAGGCTACTGAGTGACTCCCGATCAACGAGTTGAAAATTCAACCATGCGGTTTGAGTGCCTTGCTCGATCGCATGATTCAGAATCCGCAGCATCAGCGACGATTTACCCATCTGCCGAGGCGCTTTAATCCGAATCAATGCCCCTGGATCAACAATGGCTTCATAGCATCGAGCTTCGATCGGAGGGCGATCGACATACAGCAATGATTCAATGGGAATCGTCCCTTCGGGAACATCCAAATCAAGCAATGGACGCGGCACGGGCAGGGGTGGAGTCACCAGCCTAGGTTCGATCGGTGGACGCTGAGGTTGAGAATTTTCTTTCTTCAACAGCACTGGAGTCAAATCCTCCGGGATGCCCGCCATTTGGATACTGTTACAGGCAAACTTATAGGCAAACTCAATATCTCGTCCTGCCCCCAGTGCATCATAAAATCCGACCGCAAACTCCCGTGCGGCTGCATCCCCTACTGCCTGATTCATGCCAATCACATAGGGAATATGCTGGGCGATCGCTTTTGCCTGAACTTCTGAGTAGCAAGCATTCAGTAAAACACACTCGATTTGATCGGCAAACAGCTCAAATAGTCCCGCGATCGCTTGAGTACTGACTAATTTGGCTTGTCCAGTTTCATCCTCCAGTGCCAAACCACCCTCACCCACTCCATGCCCCGAAAAATGCACAATCTGAGGAGCCAAATCCAAGATTGCGCGCTGCACATCTCTGGGACGCACTGCCCACTTTTGCTCCATTGCAAAGCGATCGCGCTGCTTCGCCCGCGTCAAACCTTCGTCAATATCCCGCACCTCCTGATCCAAACGCAGAGGCGTTGAGTTCTTAGGGTTTGCTGCCAGGATCAGGATTTTCTTGAGAGAATTTTCGTTCATTTGGTCAATGATCGGGGCTAAACTCTAAAGGCTATGGGTGTCTGCTGTGCTGCTACTAGAACATTCATTCACTATTTTCTTCGCTCCTAGCAACCAATCAGCCCATCTTCATAACTTCTTTTGAAGAGCATATAATGTGTTGACTATTGACCTAGATTATGAAGCACCGAAAACGCACAAGTTTAAATTATGAGCAATTTTCAACGTTTCTTTGGTCACGAGTGCTAGCAGCTCAACAACATGGACGGGAAGTTTATGCATAAGTACTCCGATCGAAGATCTTATACCGACTCTTTCTATCTAACTCCGGTCTATTGTATGTTGGACCCACGTTTCCACTATATCCCATGAGAGAGAATTTCGCTAGTCTGCCTAAGGCCATTCCTCACAATAGAATATACCGGAAGCCCCCCGGCCCCCAATTCTGGGCACTGGTCAGTTAAATCATGAGGGAGTGAAAGGCCCATAGTGAAAGCAACTCCAGCATGGAAAGCAGTCGATGATATAGCCCGATCGCCATAGCAGGAGTCTTGTTCTTCCCGAAGCCCACATGAGGTCTGCCCCAATTGTGAACTAATCGTTGTAGGGTAACCGTTCGTTGCAATCCCTCCGTATTCTTAGCATCTAGGTTTTGTCTGCGGCGATACGCGCTACACATCCTTCTCAATGCACTGTTATTTACTTCATTGTGATTGGCAGACTTTAGACAAAAAGTCATCCCTATAGAACCCATTTGATAGGCTTTGAAGGAAGCCGTTACTCTGCGATCAGTGGTAGAGCCTGCCTACCTAGCAAAACCGCTTTCTGCCAGAAAATGAAGAAAACCAGCTAGCTGCAAGGCTTCTGGTTTCAGGATTAGATCTCAAATGGGTTCTATATGGTTTTGCCATTCCTGTTGCCATTCATTTTTTCTATTTTACCTTATGTCCTAACACTCATGGCGATTGCTATACTTACAATGGAGATTACAATAAGTTCAATGAGAACAATGGCAACTTTGATACTTCGGAAATCAAGTTGAGGGTTGCAAGTAAATGTAAAGAGGGAGGAGGGGAGTTAGAAGTCAAATCGGCAACTTGGAATAAAGAAGGTCGCCTACTTACTATAGTTCCCAAAGAGGATATTTCCGCAGGAACGCCAGTACAAGTCGTTCTATCCTATGTTAGAAACCCTGATGTTGCTGGTTTTGATAAGTTTTATGGTCGAGTTGTGCGGAATGATGGAATTGCATCTTTGTCTCCTATCATTGGTATATGGGTTATTACCTTTGACTAAATAGAATGCTCTGGAAAGAAACGGAAGATAAATGTTTGTCCCAAGAATGGAAATGGCTACAAACTGTAGCTATTTTTATGCCAATTAGTAATGTATTTATGCCATTTTTTGGTGGAATATTAGGATTTTGGATATTGTTTCGCTATAGTTGGAGAGCGATCGCTACACCTGTTAGTCGCGCCTATTTCTGGCTATCCCTATGGATGATCTTCACGACAGTAATCGCCTTTAATCCAGCGATCGCCGCAGGGGGATTGGCTAATTTTTTACCCTATTTTCTCTTGGCCGCCAGCACTAGCTATATTGTCCGTACCCCTGCTCAATTCATCCATTTTCTATGGTTATTGGTGCTAAGTTCCATTTTGGTGAGTAGCTTTGGACTTTTGCAAGCGATTATCGATCGCCCTGATTGGATATTTCCCAAAATGATTTTTGATAGTTATCCAATTCCGATGGGTTTTAGTTCCGATCGCCGTATTCAGTCTTTTTTTGGACATTTTAATGAAACCGCCATTTATCTGTTAACTCTAATTCCGATCGCTTTTCATTTCTCGGTTGGTAAAGTCAAAGCTATTTCTAAATCACAAAGATGGATTGCTATTGTAGCGATCGCCTTGGGGACTGCTGTACTGATTCTCACTGGTTCGCGTAATGCATGGGGACTAGCGATGTTGGGAGGAGTATTTATGTCGCTCTATTACCGTCAGTGGAAGTTAATCGGCGGATTTGGATTGATCCTTTTGGTGATTGCATGGGCAGTATTTGGTCAAAAATTTGGTTTGGGCGGTGAAGCATTGCGATCGTTATTACCCGAAGGATTTGTGAATCGTTTAGCCAGTACCGTCGATCCCAAATTGGGAGACTATGCTTCCACGGCTGATCGTCTCAATGTTTGGCAATTTGCATTGTCGTTAATCGCGCAACATCCGATCCAAGGTTGGGGACTACGCAATTTTAGTGCGATCGCTCAATCCGTAGGCTACGATTTACACGGACTGCCCCATGAGCATAATTTATTCTTAGCGATCGCCGTTGGCTCTGGGATTCCCGCCCTCATCGGATTTTTCGGCATCATTATTTGGACAATTTGGCATTCCCTTAAATCGGCGATCGCGAAAGAAACAGAAGGATTAATGATTGTGACTGCGATCGGGATAACTTTATTCTTTCTGTCAGGATGGCTAGACTTAGTAATGTATGAACCGCGCATCAGTATGTTGCTTTGGTATTTACTTGGTAGCCTCTATGGATTGGTCAATCAACACCACCATAAATCGCCGATCCTTGATGACTAGTCCAACCCCAAAGTTGATCGCCATAGGAAAAATGCCACCATTCATTAGGATGTCGCTGAAAGCCGCTATGGGTCATGTCAAATTGTAGTGCAGAAATTTCGCAATTGGGTGGATCACTATGGCGATGATGTGATGGAAACAGCCTGTGGGCTGCCTAATTTCCGGCTGACCCATCGCCAGAAACGCACTGCTACACTCAAGAAGGCTGCCTAATTAAGGCAAGAGAAGGTGAAAGAGGGCGGGAAAAGGGAAGAATTGTGCGAGGGAAAAGTAATTTCTTTTATGTGTTTTTATTTTGTACCATTTCCGATAAAGTCTAGTGACATTGATATTATGGTGGGATTTGATATTATGGTGGGATTTCATCCGGAGGCACACCTAAGTCTCTTTGATTTGTCTTACATGGAAGATAAACTCAAAATTCTGTTTCAACGAGATGTTGATTTAGTTACCCGCAAAGGCATCGAAACTAGTCGTAACTATCTCCGTCGCAAAGTAATTCTTTCATCCGCTCAGGTAATCTATGGAACGCGATCTGTAATCTCTGCTTGATATGCTGCAATCTGCCCAAATCGTGATGGGTTACATAGCAAAACAGGACGATCGCGCAGTGAACTTGACATCGATTTTCAATTTCAAGGTTCTGTTGTCCATAGACTTCTAATTATTGGTGAAGCCTCGAAACGACTGTCTGAAGCCATGGGACAAAGCATCCCTATAATTTCTTGGACTGCAATTAGTGGTATGAGAAATCGTTTGATTCATGAATTATGATGAAATTAATTTAAATAAATTATGATGAAATTAATTTAAATATAAGATGCTATCGGAAATTAGTCTAATGAGCTAAATTCAGAATACTAAGGGACGAGCCAAAAAATATCACCCCAGTCACGCTGGGATAATTGTATAGCTATAGCCAGTGAAGTTAGGACGCAGCAAGAGCAAGAACGGAGTCTATAGCATCATGAAGATTAGGTGAATCCCTTAGGAGTTTACGGATACGAGATTTCAGCCAAGCCCAACAGTTTTCAATACGGTTAAG
>JAPLHZ010000396.1 GCA_026389365.1 Cyanobacteriota bacterium | reverse complement strand
GCGCCTAGGGCGTTTTGCGGAAAAATGGGCGTGCCAGTGAAGCCAAACTGATAAAACCGTTTAAATTTTTTCTTTAAGTTCTGCTGCGCCTCACCAAACTGGCTGCGGTGGCATTCATCAAAAATAAACACGACCTGCTTGTTGTAGATGGCTAGGTCGCTTTCGGTTTTCATCAGGTTATTGAGTTTCTGGATGGTGGTGACGATGATTTTGTTGTCGTCTTTATCCAGATTACGCTTCAGCCCCGCAGTGCTGTCGGAGCCATTGACGCTATCGGGCGAAAAGCGTTGGTACTCTTTCATGGTTTGGTAGTCGAGGTCTTTACGATCGACCACAAAAAACACTTTGTCGATAAAATCTAGCTCAGTCGCCAGCCGCGCTGCTTTAAAGCTGGTTAGGGTTTTGCCTGAGCCAGTGGTGTGCCAGATATAGCCACCGCTCTCAATACGGCTCCATTGTTTGGCTTGGTAGGTGCTGTTGATTTTCCACAAAATGCGTTCGGTGGCGGCAATCTGGTAGGGGCGCATCACCAGCAAGGTGTCATTCACATCAAACACTGAATACTGCAACAGCACATTCAGCAGGGTATTTTTCTGAAAAAAGGTGGCGGTGAAGTCTTTCAGGTCTTTGATCAGGTTGTTATCGGCTTTCGCCCAGTTCATGGTGAAGTCAAAGCTATTTTTATTTCGCTGGGTGGTGTTGGCAAAGTAGCGGGTATTGGTTCCGTTGGAAATGATAAATAGTTGCAAATACTTGTATAGCGAATTTTCAGCATTAAAGCTTTCTTTGCTGTAGCGATGCACTTGGTTAAAGGCTTCACGAATGGCTACGCCGCGCTTTTTTAGCTCTATTTGCACTAGGGGCAAGCCGTTGATCAAGATGGTCACATCGTAGCGGTTGGCTTGTGTACCCTTTTGTGCAAATTGCTTGATGACTTGTACTTTGTTGCGGGCTAGGTTCTTTTTATCGAGGAGGTAGATGTTTTGAATGTGACCATCATCAAATACAAAATCATGGATGTAATCGTTATGAATTTTGCGGGTTTTATCAATAATGCTGTCGCTAGGTTTATCTAAAAAGGTTTCTACAAAACGCCGCCATTCGCCTTCGCTAAACTGCACGTTATTTAGCGTCTGCAACTGCTCGCGCACATTGGCTAGCATGGTTTGCGGGTTGGTGACGTTGGGCAGGTATTGATAGCCTTGCCGGATTAAATCCTGAATAAACTCGCCCTCTAAGTCGTATTCGCTTTGGTAGCTTTCGCTAACTCTTGATTTCTTGCTGTATTGATCCAGAATGATGAAGTTATTGGATTCGGCGATCGTGTTGTAGTCGGTCATGATTCGGTACTAAAATTGAATATCATCAATGGGAAGTAACCTTTGATCAATATCTGGAAAATCTTCATCAATATCTGGAAGAGTTGCCAACAATTCCAATAAAGATCTTTTCTTAAATGGTTCAATAATCAATTTCTCACCTTCTTTCCGAATTACTACATCATTACTAGGCATTTCAAAAGCATGAGGAATATTTAAAGTTTGATTGCGTCCATTATGAAACAAACGAACTTGATATTGACTAATCATAGTTTCCATTTTTATCCCACCTGTGGCAGTAAAATCTGATTTTTAGTATAGCCTCATTGATTCGATCCAGCACGATAAAGTTATTGGATTCGGCGATCGCGTTGTAGTTGGTCATGATTCGGTTTCAGTGATGGTCAACTAAGAGAGGAGATGGTTTTGAATCATTTAACAAAATCAAATAAAAGCACCAGGAGAAACGTTAAAGTATTCTCCCAATTTCTTAGCTTGAGTTTTGCTAATTTCTCTTTTGCCACTAAGTATTGCGGATACTAGTCCTTTATTTAAACCAGTTGCATTAACTAGTTCAACTTGCTTTATTTCCCGTGCTTCCATTAAATGCTGTAAGAATTCATGCGGCTTGGTATTTATCCATTCCTGAAAAGAATAGGTTTTTTCTTCATAGTCTCGAATGAGTTTTACCAGCAACATAAATAGAGCCGTTTCAGATTCTGTGCGTTCATTACGCTTAGACAGAAGGTTTTCTGTTACTGTAAGAAAATGCTCGTATTCTGGCTGAGTCTCGATGATCTTTGGACTAATTTCGTGTCTATTAAGTAACTCTATGTAGCTATCTCTGTTAATAGTGAGGGTCATTTTTCCATTCATCCTTGCTGTAGTCAGCGTGGTTGAGAAAGTATTTAAAGTATGAGACTTGACTCTCGTAATCGGAATCAAGTAATTATAGCTCACTAACTTAATATCGATTTGAGAATGCCAAGAACTTTATGAATTGGCATTAGTGGATAATTATCTGGGTCGATTGTCACTTTATCACCTTCTAGTTTAAGAAATTGCCACAATCTACCACTAGTTACACAACCATAAACAACCGGAATAATTTGTCCTTGACTATGATTGTAAAGCTGTGCCGCTATCATTTCAGCTACACATTGACCTAACCCAAATTCAATCTCACCGCGTTTAGCTTCTACTAACATGAATACCGGAGCATCAATAGTATAAGGGTTGGCAGATCTGCTGAATAAAAAATCACAGAACCCATTCAAGCCCTTTTCATGGTCTACATTAAACTCTTCTCCAGAAAACAACTTTACTCTTCCTCCAGATAATTTTGTTGCTTGAGCCAAGATTGGAGTAACTAACAACTCTGATTTAGCCTTTTCGGTTCTTGCCCCTTCAGCCAATTCCAATAGGTCATTGAACACAATTGTAAACTCTAGTTGTGGCTCAGCTATCGGTAAAGAATCGCAAAATCGTTCGTTGATGATTGTTAGGCTAAATTGATTTTTAGCTAATTCTAATGTGAAAGTATTGTATGCCATGTGAACCTCAAATTAGTTTGTTTGCTCATTGTTCCTCCTTGGTTTTAGGAAAGCTTAACAACAAATCGCGGTAATATTCGTATTGCTTTTGGCGCAAGGCAATTTCACGGGGCAAGCCTTCGCTGATGGAATGGGTGAGGGTGTCGAATTTGTCGAGGATGGCGACAATACGGGCTTGTTCTTCGAGCGATTTTTGAGGATCGCTTGGGTACGGAATTGGAATTGATAGTTTCCGCAAGTTATCGTTGTAAAGTCGTTGAATTGTCCCGCCTACAGAAATGCCCCAATTTGCGATTTGGTAAAAGTAGAACAAGAACTTGTTCAAGACAACGCTTTCATCATTCTCAATCCAAACAATGTTGCTATCTTGGAAATAGGAATCTTCTCCATCAAATATAACTGTACGACCAATGGTGCCGCTCGCAGAAATCAAAATCTCGCCAACTTTTGGATAGCTGTATTTTGATTTGTATTCCTCAAATAAAATTTTAGAAATGTAGGCATCAGGTTCTTTGCCAAACGTACCAATCTTATAAAATGGAATACCACCCTCAGATGAGGTCTGAGATTTCAAAATTCGCTTGCACATACGAACCTGACCAATTTCCCCCAACGGCTTCCACTCCACTTCACCTTTTTCAAAAGTCAACAACCGATCGCGGTAGTAGTTGTATTGTTTTTTGCGATCGGTCAGCTCGGCGGTCAGTTCGGCAGTCAGCGCTGTAAAAGTGTCCAAAATCCGCACGATTTCGGCTTGAATGGTAAGAGAGCGATCGGGGTTGTCTGGGCATGGGATAGGGATTTGGATTTTCTCAATAACCTCTCTCTTTTCAATATTTGTAATAGCACCGCCTGTACTACTAACTATTAGATTTGGGAAGCACTCAAGATAGTATTTAATGAATTTTATGTTAACCTGTGACAAATCAAGCCTAAGTATTAGTAATGCTTGGTTTATTACACCTACTCTATCTTGTTGATTTATAATTGATATCTTACCAATCGTTCCAGAGCAACTGATTATCATATCATTTGGCTTGACAGTGAATCTTTTCAGACTTTCTGCTCTATCTTTAGCGATAAAATACCTGAAATCTCTTTTGTCGTATATTGCATGTTGTTGCTCGTAAACGGGAACACCTTCAGCAACAAAGAATTCTTTTTTTATCGCGGAACCAAACGGACCCCGAATATACCCTTTGGGCAGAAGAACCTCCCCCAGCGTCTTCCACTCCACCGCCACCCCATCCAACAGCTTTTCCAGAAAACTCACACCACTCATACATTACCAATCCAGTTTATCCAGAGTTACACCTTGTTCAATGGGTTCAGTTCGCGCTGAATTGATACTTTGAAGCATTCCTTCAATTCCTCTCAGATATTCATCATCGCTGACATAATCGGATTGATCCAAAATCTTAATCTCATCCCTAGAGAAGCGATCGAGTAACCATAGAAATTTGTCGCTAACGCTATCATCAATTTGTAAGGTGATTGTCCGCATAAGTTAACTCCTAATGTCTCCGTATAATGTCCAAAGTCGCATCGATCGGCTTAAAATTCAACCCTCAATCTCCGCCACGATCGCATCAATCTCAGCACGCAAGCGATCGATCGTCGCCACAGTCGTTTTTAATTCAACATTAAGCGCAGTGATGTTCGTGATTTCGCGGGTGTCCTCGGCTTCCACATAGCTGCTAACCGAAAGATTGTAATCATTAGCCGCAATCTCTTCAAAAGGCACCGATCGGGCAAAGTAAGCAACATTTTCCTTACTCTCAAACACCCCCATGATTCCGTCAATGTGGTCATCGGTCAGGGTGTTAGTGTTCGTTTCTTTTTTAAACAAACCACTCGCATCAATAAACTGGGTAGCATTGTCAGGCTTGCGTTTCGATAGCACCAAAATCGTCACCGCGATCGTAGTGCCAAAAAACAGATTGGGCGCGAGTGAAATCACCGTTTCAACGTAGTTGTTATCCACCAGATACTTTCTGATTTTGGCTTCCGCACCGCCACGGTAAAAAATACCCGGAAAACACACGATCGCCGCACGACCCTTGCTCGATAAATAACTCAAGCAATGCAACACAAACGCAAAATCAGCTTTAGATTTGGGCGCAAGTACGCCAGCAGGCGCAAAGCGATCGTCATTAATCAGCGTCGGGTCATCACTCCCAATCCAGTTCACCGAATAGGGCGGATTAGAAACGATCGCATCAAAGGGCTTATCATCCGCAAAATGTGGGTCAGTCAGCGTATTGCCCAACTGCATATTGAACTTGTCGTAATTGATGTTATGCAAAAACATATTCATCCGCGCCAAGTTATAGGTGGTGTGGTTAATCTCCTGCCCATAAAACCCGTCTTCAATGAGGTGAGCATCAAAGTGCTTTTTGGCTTGCAATAGCAGCGAACCAGAACCACAGGCGGGGTCATAAATTTTATTAACACTGGTTTGCTGGTGCATCGCAAGCTGGGCAATCAACCGAGAGACATGCTGCGGCGTAAAAAACTCGCCCCCCGATTTACCCGCATTGGCTGCATAGTTGGAAATCAGAAACTCATAGGCATCACCAAACAGATCAATATGGCTGCCTTCAAAGTCACCAAAATCCAGCCCTGCCACGCCTTTTAGTACCGCAGCCAAGCGTAAGTTTTTGTCTTTAACCGTGTTGCCAAGGCGGTTGCTAGTAGTGTCAAAATCAGCAAACAGCCCTTTGATGTCCAGATCGGAGGGGTAGCCATTGGCAGAGCTTTCGATCGCCCCAAAAATCGCCGCTAGGTCAGTATTCAGGCTTTCGTTCGTGTTGGCGCTGGCGACGATCGTGGCAAACAACTGGCTAGGATAAATAAAATAGCCTTTAGTTTTAATCGCATCGTCTTTGATGTCGTCGGTAATGATCCGATCGGACAGCTCGGCGTAGTGGATGCTGTCATCGTCGGCCTCGATGTAGCTG
>JAPLHZ010000240.1 GCA_026389365.1 Cyanobacteriota bacterium | reverse complement strand
TTTGATGTGAATCGTCTCTTTCAACGCCTCACTCTCGACCTTAATGGGTATACGCGATTTCCAGCAACCTAAATTCCCTAGGATTGTCAATTGCCTTCAAACCACATCTAGCGTCCTCCACGGGAATTCTGGGAGAACCCCTTTTTTCTCAGATTCAAATAGATCTGGCGCGAAATATCCCACTCCTAGATTGTGTATCAGAGTAGCGATCAGCAAAATTAATCGATTAAATGCTTGGCGACCGCTGTAGGGAAAATCAGTGTCTTTTTTAACCATAATGTGATGTCAAGCAATAAAAAATATTATGCCTAAATTAATTTTAGTGCTGTAAAGCTCTGTAAATAACTAGATTTAAATATTAATTGATTAATATATAATATTTTCTTTTTGTATAGTATCAAAGAATTTTTTGTTAATATTTAGATACGCGAGTTATTTAAGCGATCGCCAACACAAACACAACCAAAAAAAATGCTGGGGGTAATATGGATTTTGATTTTACAAGTTCTGAAGATACACACACTTTATGGGAAGAAATTATTTCAGGATGGAGACAGGCAAAACTTCCAGAAGGCAAGAGATTCTTGGGGAGTTTGGTCATAGAGAAAGAAAGATCAAATCAGCTTTTAAGAATTGTTGGTGAAAATCTGCGATTTCACCTAAAACAAGAAGGCAATATAACCTATTCATCTCTATGCACTAGCTTCGATGCTCGCCAAAACTGGATCAAAATTATTACGGCTGCTCTTTCTGAATATGCTTACTATTATTCCAGTTCAGAGCAAGGCTTTTGGGAAGGTTTTTGTAATTGTCAATTTATTAGAATTCGCTACAGTCAAGGTGTGGCTAACACACTTCGGGAAATTTCTAGGCAAGGTAGCAACCTGTTGGGATTAGTTAAAGCTAACCGCAGATCGGGAATTGCTCATGCGGCAACTTTATGGCTACAAAGTGGAATACCTCAAAAAAATCTCAATCATTTTGCTGAACTTGTCCAAAATATCGTTAATGATTACGGGTGGTGGGAATTGGCTCACACATCAGAAAAACTTCTATCTCAAGAATTACTAGATTTTTGTCAAGAGAAACATCCTCAGTGGGGTATATTAATCGGATTTCTCAAAATTAGTTGTTCCGATATTGAGACAGTTGAACCAATTTCGGGGCAGTTGGTTCAGGGCATCGCTTCCGTTGCGCTTGAACTTGAACGCAATCATGAAAGTCCAGAAATTCTGAGAGATGCTAATCAAAGAGAGAGTAGGCTAAGTAACTATTATTTGCCTAAGTACTTCTTTTTGAGAGATTGGGATAATTTAATCCAAGTTCTCTCTCATACACAGACTTCTAGAAATCCTTCCCGCAAGACTATTAAACCTCGAAAGAAACCATTGTCAATACTTTTGGATGTTTTTGATACAGGAAATATTCAACTGGTATTACCAGAGCAAAATCTGCGAGAGCCAAAATGGTCAGCTATGCTTGGTCGTTATTGTCGTATTTTAAATCCACTATCAGTTATTGTATGGGAAGGACAAATACCTAGTTCTGTTTCAGGATTTTTGGAGATTCCTGAGCGAATCATTGATGTTAAAAGCGGTGAAAATCAATGGAGGTTACGGCTATTAGCTCATGATAATAGTGAATTAGCCAATTGGTCTCAAGAAGGAATCACAGACGCTTTACCCTGCTTAATATTTGATGCAAATATAGGTACGCACATTTCTCTAGATGCTACTAATCCAGTAATTTCCAGAACTAATGAAATAATTTGTTTTATTCCTAAGGATGTCAAGCTGAAACTGAATAATGAGATAGATATATTGAGTAGCTATGTTCCATGCAGTATTTCTGATTGGTATGGTCAGCACATTCAACTACTCAGTCATACTTCTGAAATCATTCTCATTCGATCTGGACAATACCCTCCAGCAACAATTAAGTGGCAAATTTCTGATAACCAGCAGCCAGTTTTGCGTGGACTAAAAATCCAAGGGGAAAAGGAGGTTTACTTAGAAGCTCCTACCTTGTGGCATCCACTCACGTCTCAAAATCTATCTTTTAATATTTCAGTTGAAAATCTTACTAGTCAGGAAATAACTGCTAGCACTTCGGTGGAGATTTTGGCAAGCGATCGCTGGCAGAGTATTTCAATTGAGCAGATGATTACAGTGTCTGGCAAATACCAAGTTCGATTTTGGAATGAAGACCATCGATATTCATATAATTTTGAACTAAAATCAAAATCTCAATATCTGATGTCTGAAGCATCTAGTTTTGCTGATTTACAGGTTTTTAACGTGCAAGGAGATACTGTTGAAAGTCTACCAATTCCATGCGATCGCTTAGAGAAATTTTGGGCAAAAACTATTACGATACGAGGATTTTGGACTCTCGAAAAAGTCACACTTACTCTATCTAATGGCGAAAGCAAAATCTCTCGTGTTATCTATGCTGACAAGTTTGGGGCTATCGTGATTAGTCTAGCGACTCTACATGGGAAATTGCCTGATTCAGATTGGTATGCTCTAGACTTTCAGCGTTCAGGAAGGGAAACGCAAAGATTGGTTGAGTTAGTCTCGAACCAGCCGATCAGTTGCACATGGGATAATCAAGCTATTTACCTTTCAGGACTTCAATTAAATCAAAATTATTCATTGATTTGTTGGAATCTTTTGACACCTCATCATGAACCTGAAAAGATTAGAATGAAAAATCATGAACAAGATACGATCGCTGTTTGCTTGAGTTTAAATGCTGGAATTTATCACATTCAGATTCAAGGGCGATCGCTACAAGATTTAGGGTGTTGGTGCGGTAGTAATAAATATGAATCAATACCATATTTAGCTGAACCCGATGAAGATCTAGAAAAGTATTGCTACACCATTATTGACTGCGAATCTACTGAAAATTTCATTGTAGCCAGCAAAAAATTAGCAATCAATCGTCAAAGAATCAAGTCAATGCTTTCTAGTCTGCAATTAAATCCTTGTATTTTCCCTGACTGGCTAAATCAGGTAGCTTTGCAAGAAAAGTTAGAAGCATTTTTTCTAAAAAGCTCACCGCCACCTGAACTTATTTTAGAGACAACGACGCTACCACTGCCACCGCCACCGACTCCAGTAGTTGAGAATTGGTATCTAATTCGTGTAGCTCCTTACAGAAGAGAGACTTTCCATACACTTCTCAAAAGTAAACTTCATTCTAATGAATTTAAAGTTTTAATTTTAGAAATTGGAGTTCCTCAAGATTCTGTTTATCAAGATCATATGCTCGTTAGATCTCCTAGTTTCAAAAATGCAAGAAGCATTCTTAGCCAAATTGCTGGTTTTCAAAAAATTGAACATAAACAACTTACAGCAGACGAAGTAAATAGAATGTTGGGGCGTAAATAGAAATGAAAGACACAATTATTCTGCTACTTAGTCAGCATCGACAGCCTACAAATTCAGCTCTGCCTTTGGCTTTAACGGTCAGCCAAATTACCACTTTGCTTAAATCTACGATCGCACCTGATCAAAATTTAAATACTGAGACTCTTCGGCAAGATCTTAATGAACTAGAAGCAATGGGTGAAATCTTGGCAGGCGATCGCAATCAATACTGTATAGCTCCGCCCACGGTACTAGCACTTGATGAAGATAACCTAAGCAGTTTGTTATTTACAGGCGATCGCACTTATTTAGCTTTAGCTCATCAAACTCTTGAAAGCGATCCAAAAGATCTTGATAATTTACGAGTTCGCCCTAAAAAGCAGAATCTTTCATGGATTAGATCTCATTTAGAACAAATTGGTGTGAGGCTATGGACTGTTGCAGATAGCTTGGCAAACTTGCCAATTCCTCAAAAGCCTGATCGAGTAGTTTTGCGATCGCCTTTGACTCGCAATCCCTTTGAAAATGACAATTGGAGAACAGATCAAAATATTCAGCAATATATACCTCGTCCCAATTTGTCACAACAAACAGCGCGATGGCAACCTGCCAACTATGCCCAAATCTTGACTCAAAGCTTATCCCCATTAATACGATTGCCAACGGGGGAATATATCTGGATAGATGGCACAGAATTTTATGAAATCGAACCAGATGTAGCCATGCTCACGATGTTTGCTTTGGATACAGAAGCAAATGCAAACCTCAAAATTATTTGGGATGAACCACAGGGCAGATTGAATTTACAAGGAATAAATCTCCCCAGTGACTATGCGCGATGGTTGTGGCGAGTTTCAGAACCAGTTGATGATATGTATCGCACTCGATACTTTGAGCCAATCAAACGCCAACGCATGAAAAAAGCTTTAAATAAATTAGGATGTGAACTCGTATGAAATACCTCGACCCCATTAAGGCAATTACTAACCCTCGTGAAGACTTTATTCGCTACTTGCTTACGGCTTATCCACTGCGCGATCGTAACCTGCGCGAAAAGCTAAAAGAAAAACTCGAAGAACCAGGAATCGTCTGGCAACATCCTTATCTTGAAGGTTCACAGCCTTATCAATCTGCTGGCAGTGTTACAGATTTAGTCGAACAATCAATTTTAGATGATCGGATGATAGAGCTATCTGTACCAAGCGATCGCCGTCTTTATGAGCATCAGCAAAAAGCAATTGAAGCAGTCAATAATGGCGAAAATATCATCGTAGCGACGGGAACTGGTTCTGGCAAAACAGAATGCTTTCTAATTCCCATGTTGGATATGTTGCTGAAGGAGGGAAATGATTTACGCGATCGCGGAGTTAGAGCGTTAATACTTTACCCAATGAATGCTCTGGTAAACGATCAGGTGAAACGCTTACGCCAGTTACTTTGTCGTCAAAATCCGCAGCAACCATTGATTAAGTTTGGTTTCTATACCAGCCGTACTGAAACAAAGCATGAAGACGCAGAAGAATCCTTGCGGAAGGAACTAGAGACTTATGAGAGAGATGAAATAGAAAAGGATTTTTTTACAGATTCTGAAAGAGCAGATCTTATGACTTATGATCGCTTGATTGAAGAAGCCGTCAAGAAAATCCAGACAATTCAAGCTATTTCTCGTGAAGATATTTGGGAAAGTCCGCCACATATTCTTGTTACCAACTACTCAATGCTTGAGCATATGTTGATTCGTCCGACTGAGCGAAATCGGGTATTTGTGGCTTCGAGTGCAAAATTTAAAATGTTAGTTCTCGATGAAGCGCATACTTACAATGGCTCTACTGGGTCAGAAGTATCTATGCTTCTCAAACGTTTGAAAGCGTCTATGTCAATATCTGATGGCAAAATTCGTTGCATTGCCACCAGTGCCAGTTTAGGAGAGGCGGAGATCGATGAACGGGTGAAGACTTTCGCTAGTGAACTGTTTGGCGAACCATTTAGTCAAGTAATTCGTGGTAATCGCGTTACGGCTTTAGAGCGTTTAGGTACTCCCTACGATTTGGCTCCCGATCTCAGTGATGCTGACGTTTTGGAATATCTGAGTACGATGGAGTTACCTGAAAGTGAAGCAATCAACTACTGGCGAGATCAACTGCTGCTAATTGTACCAACAAACCATCTTGAAATTGATGAATCTAAGACACAGAATGATTTTCATCGCTTACTTTGGTTTGCGCTTAAGGGACATCCACTTATCCATCGCTTGATCAATATTCTCAGAAATGCACCTCAACCTTGGGATGACATTGCCAAATCAGCACATCTATGGAAAATAGATCTACCAACTTCATTAGATGGAAGCCTTGACGTAAATATTGTAGAAAAAGCTAAAAAAGCTCTAGCTCGTCTTTTGCAACTGGGTACATTAGCGCGTGAAAATCCTGATGATTTGCCCTTACTTCCCGTGAGATTACATTTGTTATTCCGCAGTCTAGAAGGAATTTATAGCTGTATTAATCCAACTTGTCGCAAACTCTATTTAAACGAAAAGCAAATTTGCGATGATTGCCAATCACCTGTTTTGGAGTTGGGTAGTTGCTCTCAGTGTGGTCAAGATTATGCTTTTACTCAATGGGATAAAAATTCAGGAGAGCTAAAACCTCTACCACGCAGCAATCAAGGAGTTAAAGATAACACCAAAATTTATACACTGACACTCGATCCTTTGCGAAGTGGAACCGAAGACGAAGATGATGATGAAACTACTGAAGATAACACTCAGTCATCAGGTACGTTTCAATTCTTGAAAAATCAATATGGGTGGTTAGGTGTTCCGTCTGAAAATGCGATCGCCGCTAACTCCTCAACTACTCCAAAATCTGAAAAGGAATTTCTACTTCAGTGGCATTGGAATAAAGGAAAAGCCGAAGGATGCTATTTACCTAAATGTGCTGCATGTGGTGCTAGACCAAACCGATCGCTTGCCATTAACCGCTTTGTTGCCTATACAGATGCGCCTCTAGCGGCAATGGTAGATAGCTTGTTTGATTTACTGCCCGAACCTACGCGATCGGATGAAAGTTTATCAAAACGAAAACTCTTGACATTCTCAGATGGTCGTCAAGATGCTGCTTTCTTTGCTTCTGACTATCAACGGACCCATACTGAGATGCTCTATCGTCACTCGGTTTATCAAGCTTTCAAGACAGTCAAAAACACCGATGGTATTGCCGACATGACGGGGATTACTGAACAGCTAAAACAGGTTTTCTTAGAGCGTTCTATTCCTCATCCAGATCGAGAGTCTAAAGATAATTATAAAAGCTATCGTCCAGACGATCCAATAGATGGAATTCAAAATGCCATAACTTGTAGCGATCGCGCAAAAAAGAGAGCTAAAGAGCTATTACTTCGAGAATTTGCTATTCCCTTTGCTCGGCGAAATTCATTAGAGGCGTTTGCTATTCTTGCTTGTCATATCCAACTTTCTACAGATAGTCATTTAGTTGATTCAGTAGCAAACTTGTTCAATATCACCAGTGGAGAAGCCTATATTTTTCTAATTGGACTTACAGACACTATTCGCCGTACTGGTATCGTGAGCATTGATGGAGCATCAAGATATTTCCCCGAAACAGGAGGTGTTGAGGGCGGTCGTCGAGAAATGGTAGATGTGCAAGGTAGATCAAGAAATTATCTTTTTCTTAAAAAAGATCCTAAAGAAACGAAAAGCTTTCCTGATTCACCATCTTTTCTTCCAAAATTAAAAAATTCTGGTGAGGTGGGCAAGGCTCAAAACCGTTTAGGCTGGTATTACTACCAAATGTTTAAAGAACCACCTAGTCAAGAAAATTTAATTACGCTATTTCGCCAACTTGAGGCTGCTAGTCTGCTTGTCAAAGCTACGAATGGCTATCAACTTCAATGGGATTTGCTCAATGTGGTTGAGACAGCAGAGAACTGGCATCAATGCGATCGCTGTCAGCAAGTCATTCATGTCCCAAATTTAAATGAGATTAAAGCTACAACTCCTAACCATAGTTTAAATGTCAATGCTTGTCGTGCATTTAAGTGTGAGGGCAAATTAAAACCTTATGAAAAAGTGAAACTTGATATTGCTAAAAAGGAACATTATCAACAACATTTGATTACAAAAAATCCAGATCAAGCTCCATTGGCATTGCGATCGCAAGAACATACTGCCCAACTTGGTACAGAAGAACTAGCAAAGCGCGAAAATGCCTTTAGGCGGGGACAAATCAACCTACTCAGTTGTTCGACAACCCTAGAAATGGGTGTGGATATCGGTGAATTGCAAGCAGTAGTTCTCCGTAACTTCCCCCCTCATGTGAGTAACTATCAACAACGAGCAGGACGAGCAGGACGACGTACCGATGGTGTAGCGATTACGCTGATGTATGGACAGCGCCGCCCCCACGATCGCTTTTATTTTGAGCAACCCGATAAACTGATCGCGGGTTCTAATCAAATTCCAAAAGTAGATGCTGGCAACTGGCAAATCCAACAGCGACATATTCGAGCTGAGTTACTAGCCAAGTTTCTGAGTGTCTATTCTCAAGGCAGTGACAAAGGGGCTGAAAAAGTTAATATTCAAGACTTTTTAGGATTGACCGATCCGCTAACCTTTTCTGTATTCACTCCACCACCAACCGCAATGGTTTGTGCTTTAAAAGAATGGCTAAACACTGATGAAGCATACAAATTATCTCAGTACTGGATTGATCAATTAAAAGCTTTGGGAACTTCTAGCGGATTATTAAATGATTTCTGTCAAAAAATTGATGAGTTTCAGCAAGAACAATGTCAAGACTGGAACGATTTAGCATCAACATTAGAAGAGATTATTGAAAATATCAAAGCGGAGCAGGATTGGAAGAAACAAAAAAGTCTAGAAAAGCGGCGTGATGGGATACGGTTTGAGCTAGAGAAAATCGCTAAGCGTAAATTACATGATGAATTAGTTCAGGCAAGTATTCTACCTATCTACGGGTTTCCCATTGATGTTGTTCGCTTGCTCACAGTCGAAAGCAACGAATATAAATCATCACAAGGTAAACATCGACTAGAACGAGATCGCCGACTTGCATTAGGTGAATACGCCCCTGGTCAAGATGTAGTTGTTGATGATCGTGTTTATAGCAGTGTGGGTATTCACAGCCCACGAAATCTAGAGAAAAAATATTACTGGGTTTGTAAAAATTGCAATCACTTTAGTGATTTTAAAACTTCAGGCAATCACATCGATCAATGTCCTGTATGCCAGCACGCACCGACAGCAGCAGTTGACAAAGTAATTAATGAATATAAAGTTCCCAAAGCATTTGTAACCAATTGGGCAGCAGAAGCAAAAGTCACACCCTATCTCAAACCAATCCGTCAACTTACATCACAAGTTTTTCTAGCCCATTCAGGAGATCCTCAAAAAGATTTATCTGTAGAAAATTTTTGTCAGCTTATAGTTAGTCAAAATGGGACTTTTTTCTTGGCTAATAAAGGACAAAGAAATTTTAATTTCACCAAGCAAGGATTTCATACTTGTGAGAGTTGCGGATTAGATGTAAGCGAAGAAGTGCGTAAATCGGACGAAAAAAAGCAGAAACTAGCGCGTAGTAAAAAGGCTGCCACCACATCCCTTCCAAGACCTACGCATCTGGATCCCCTAAATGGCAAGACTTGCTCAGGACGTTGGAATTTGATTCATTTAGGTCATGAATTTAAAACTGACTTTCTCAAAATTCAATTCGATCGCTCGACCAAACCCTTACCATTATTCGGGGCAGATGCTGTCACGCATACGGTTGAAGATAGAGTAACCGCCTCAAATGCTGAGACTTCAAATAATCGAGTTGATTTTTGGCGATCTCTTACCTATGCATTACTTGCCGCCGCCGCTCAAGTAATTGATGTCCGCCGAGAAGAACTTGATGGCTTATTCAGACCACGAGAAAACGGAAATGGACAAGCTGAAATCGTCATTTATGATAATGTCCCAGGTGGAGCAGGCTACAGCCAACGCATTGCCGACGATTTCCAGAAAATCCTGATTGAAGCTTATCGGTTAACTGATTCTTGTAGCTGTGAAAGTAGTTGTTATGACTGCCTGAGAACCTATTCTAATCAAATATTTCACCACGAACTAGATCGAAAAGAGGTTGTCAGGTTTCTACGTCCAATTATCGAAATTGTGGAACCTGACGAAGTATTACAGAATTTTGCCCCTAGTTCTAGTCGGGTGCGGTTAGAGATATTGGCTAATGACTTAGCCTCTCATTGTCGCATGGCTACAACTAGCAGCATGATTTACTTACCAACCCTAAGCGATCGCTTTTGTCTAGATCGTGGTGAGCCAATATCTTGGCTGAATAAACTCACTGATATGGTCAAAAAATGTGAGCCTTTAACAGTTATTTTGCATGAACTGCCTCAGCCTAATATTGACCAAAATCTAGTTTTACGCAAGCGCCTATCACAATGGATCGATCAAGGATTGGTGAATCTCTATCAAACAGATGTAGATAAGTTGCCAACTCTCTATTTACAAACTTCACCCCAAAATCGCATCGCCCTTGGATTACATCGAGAATCCGAAAATCAACTGGTATGGCTCCAAACTCGTAGTGACGAAGGTGTAGGAACTATTCAAACAAGGCTAAATGATTTGGTATTGAATGCTAAAGAAGTAAAAGCGCTTGAATTAGAAGACCCCAATACTCAGGTGATATTCCCAGATCCATCTTGGGGCAATCTCAGCTTGGCAGAGTTACGCCAAAGACTAGGACTAGAGACAGTTTTGATGGGTAGCCCAGTTGTAAATGTTACTTATAGCGATCGCTATCTTGATTCAGCAGGAGCAAAACATTTAGTGGATCTATTGCAAGGAGATTGGTTAGACGAAACCACTCAAATTACTGTAAAGATTCTCAGAAATCCTAACAGACCAAATCGTTTGTCAGAAATTGAAGAGCGTTTACAGTTTCTTGATGGTCGTCATGTTGTCCAAGAAGCAGCCTATATATCAGGTGTAAGTTCTAGTGCTCTCTTTATCCATGCGCGTTCCTTGGAAATTCAAAAACAAGATGGACAACACTTTAGAATCTTATTTGACAAAGGGATGGATTTTATAAGTCGGTCAGTGGATCAAACTTATAAAATTAGGGAGGCAACCTATGTTGTTATTACACACTAAGTGATACCAATTCACAAAAGTGTTGTCATACTTTTGTGAATTAGAAATCAAGAACCCCGCCGCAAGCGGACGGGGTATGAAACAGCCGTTTTTTGATTTCTTCAGACGCACCAAGGGACGGTAAGGCTGATTCTTTACTCAAAAGAAATCCTTAAACCTGCACTGTTACGTTGTTCATATTTTGATTTTCAACGAACTTGCAGGGATTCAGCAGTTTCTCTCTTTTAAGAGAATCAGTCCTGCCAAGGGACGGGGGTAGTGCCATTTCGTAAAGGATGAAAAATAATTGCCATTCTTAGAAGTCTCAATAGGCAAGGCTCCCACAATTAATCTTTTTTCTCCGCCCTTTACATAAGTGCACCACCGGGATGGGGAATTTACCCTTGAGTGTGATTAAATCCTGAGCACCTTCTTCTATCGACCTTTGGCGAGGTCAGCGTAGATGACAATCTCAACCCCTAGGACGATTAAGAGGATAAGTTCTACGACGGCGAGAATGTTCGCGGCCAGAGCGGGTTGGGGAACCATCAGCCAGTGTATTCTTTTCATTTCTCCACATGAGATGGACAAATCAATATGGCTAGCGCCCTGAAGCCATAGGAACCTTCGGAATCCTTTTCTTTACTACCGAAGGAGATTCACTATGAGCGCTGGATTCAATCAAATCACTATTCTCGGTCGTCTCGGCAATGATCCAACGACCCGCGATACCCGCACTGAAACGACGGTTACTCACTTTGATGTAGCCGTGGATGAAAGTTACAAAAACAAAGCGGGGGAGAAAATTGAGAAAGTTACTTGGTTTCGTTGTGAAGCCTGGAATGGACGCGGGAAGGCGATCGGTCAAGATATTGGTAAAGGCAATCGCATTCTCATCAATGGTCGGATGGAGTTTCGCAGTTACGATCGGGTCGTCGA
>JAPLHZ010000178.1 GCA_026389365.1 Cyanobacteriota bacterium | reverse complement strand
TGTGAATCGTCTCTTTCAACGCCTCACTCTCGACCTTAATGGGTATACGCGATTTCCAGCAACCTAAATTCCCTAGGATTGTCAATTGCCTTCAAACCACATCTAGCGTCCTCCACGGGAATTCTGGGAGAACCAAAATTTGAACAACAGCTTCAGATTGTGAATACAAACCTATTTCATCAAGATAATAAATGGACCATTCTTCTGGATTATGAGATAAAGGTGGCAAAAGTCTTTGTGCTGTTTCTCCTTGAAGCGGTGATACACGAAGTTTGGCCTCCCGATCGATCGTCATCATCCAATCTAAAAAACCATTACACATCACACATTTCCCATCAAAGAAAACGATCGGATGTGTGAGATTTGAGTCAGTAGAAGTGGCAGAAATCTCGTTATGATTTACCGATCGTAGTTCGTTTATCATTGTCTTATCTCGTGGTTTCAATAACTATTTTAGTAATTTAGTTTCTTGTTTAAATCAAACGAGTGTCTGTCATTGGATTTAATTCGATCGTATCACGGACTCAATCGCCCGATCCAGTCCGTCACGATGAACCCAACCTACATAACCGCTAAACTCACATTCACCACGATCGTTTTCTAAGAATATATGTTTTACGCCCAATAAATTTTCCCATATTCTGACGATTGTTCCATTCTTAAGTATTGCGATTGGCTGCGATCGGTCAAAATCTTTCGGATGTGCGTCCGTCATTCCCAGGACCGATCGCAATTGTGAGATCGTCTCCATTACCGGTCGAGCTTCTGATAACACAATGATTTTCGGATTTTCCGCCCAAAAATCCTGAATTGTCCTATCTACTACCTCACTAAATCGCAATCCTGGATGATTAACTCTGGGAACACAAACAAAACGGGCGTGTTTAAATTGCGTTGTTTGCACTAGAACTGTCCCATCACAGCCGGAATCACAATCCCCGGCCACAATTAAGGTGGGTACCTGACGAGCAATAGCTTCTGCCAAAGGCCGACGATCGATCCCTAAATCCTGTGCAATCGCAAAACCCACCAAACTCAACGGGTCCGTCATCTTCGCTAAATGGGCACCACCAATGGGTGAACCCAACAATACCCACGATTCAATATTCGGCCACCACTCCGGATGCCGCGTTAGAATCTCCGTCCAAATCACTCCGCCTAGTGAACAACCAATGATCCGAATTGGGACATCGGGATAATTCCGAATCTCACGAATCGCTATTGCTTCCACCTTTTCAATCAGCGGCTGAATGTTAAATAACGTATTAAGAAACCCAAGATTAGGCGCAATAATACGAGAATTTGAGTCGGAAGAATTTCGTTTAGCTAGCGACTCCATGGCGTGATGACTATCAACCATGCCATGCTGAGAAAAGACTAAATAGCTAGGACGCATAACGCACTATTACTATGGGATAACGTGGGGGCTGACGTGAACTGAGAATTAATACAGGATTCAATTTATATTAATTCATTCAATTTGAACTACTTATCAGCCTGCCACCTATTGATACAACAGAGTGACAGCAGTAAGCACTTTGTAAACTGGTCTAGTTCGATGGTTACGGATATTTAATACCGACATCTAATATCGTGGATCTTGAGTTGGAGTATACCGAACACCTCCAGTATCAAATCGCCGACGATAGAGCAGTTCTAGTTGTCCACCATATTCCTGAATCATCGCCAACTGCCGCAAATATAATCCGCGAAATGAGTTGGCAAACAGTAAGGTGACGATCGCAACTCCGAGTCCACTCGCGGTCGAAATCAATGCCTCACTCACACCTCCCGTGACTTCTAAAGTATTCTTACCACCCACCGAATTTAGGGTCAACGATGCAAACGATCGAATCAGCCCTAAAACTGTCCCCAGCAATCCCAACAGTGGAGCCAAACTGATAATGGTTTCAAATACGGTGCTAAAGCGTTTGAGTAACGGCAACTCAGCTTGGGCCGAACTCTCCAACGCTAGACGAAATTCTTCTGGTGTGGCTTGGTCGAGTTCAAGGGCGGCGAGAAAGATTCGGGCGATCGGCAGATCGGTATGTTTTTCAAGTAAACCAAAGGACGCGTTTGGATTTCGACGGTAAAGACTTAGGCTCTCCCGAACAAGGCGATCGGTGCGTTTTAGTACTTTGGACCAAAAAATGAGGCGTTCCAAGATCAAAGCGATCGCCAAAATTGAGAATCCAAGTAGGGGCCACATGACTTCCCCTCCTGCTGCGAACCAATTTCCGGGTTGCGCTGCCATCTTTAAGTTCCATTCAGACTACACTTTGCATAGTTTACCAGTAAGATGCATAGATATTTATGGCCGCATCCCGGTTTAGAGCAATGAAGCAACTGATTAAGCAATTATGGGATCCGGAATTATGCTGGAGAATGCTTCGTAAATCGCGCTACATACTCACGTCTAAACCACTGTGGGTCGCGATCGTCGTCTGTGCCTTGGGCTGTGTTCTGCTTGGCTCAACATTGTCCAGAGCGGTTCAACAGAACTTTGCGACCTTAACCCCGTCGGCGATTGTGTTACGTCAGAGTAGTACGATTGTTGACGCTCCTCGAACGATCCGCCGATCGTCGAATTCTTCCAGGTTTCAAGGAAGCATTACTCAACGATCGCCCCAACTTCTCAATGGCGCAAGCGACTGTGGTATTAACCCACGACAACCCCGCAATCCTAGTGATCTCAAGGCATTGCTACGCCTTCCCTTAACTCGCTTTCGTCTAATGGCGAATCAAACTAGTGGGCCAGTTCAAGAACAATCGGCAGTGGCTCATTTTACGAATTTTGGTTGGCGATTTTTAGTGGATTGGTTCGGAGCCTCGGCCTTACATGAACCCATTGTGGTGTTGCACGAGACGGTTGGGTCGTTTGAATCGGTAATAAATTTGTTTAGTGAATCCCATCCTGACGATGATGATCAGGTGAGCTATCACGCACTAATTCGGGAAAATGGCACCATTGTTTATGTCGTGCCGCCGGAATATCGTGCCTATGGAGCGGGAGATTCGGTATTTGTAAATGCCGATCGTCAAGAAGAAACGGTTCAAACGAGTGGAAAAAATCCACCATCGGTTAATAACTTTGCCTATCACATCTCACTTGTCACGCCTATGGAAGGACGACATGATGAGGTGACTCATAGTGGCTACACTAAAAATCAGTATGAAGCGTTGGCTTGGTTGGTGTCGAAAACAGGGATCGCGGACGATCGCATCACTACCCATAAAATTGTCGATCGTTCAGGAACTCGCATTGATCCGCGAAGCTTTGATGCTGATTATTTCCTGCAACGGCTGCGCAGCTATCCCAAAACCCAGGAAATTATCATCGGTTGCACCTTGCCAGATGCTCCGGTTCCGCCCGATTTGGCGCGTTAGTTAAGGCCATGAGGCTCGTGAATCTAGTTGGCGATCGGTAGGCGGAGTTAGGGGGTGGTTCGGTAGACTTCTTCTTTGGCAAAGTACAAGCTGATTACCTGTGCCCCCAAAATGATTCGGGCTGTCTCAGACAAGTACTCTAAATCATCCATCAAACTATCTACCATCCAAGCTTCGGTGCAATGAACCATTAACCGATCGAGCTTGACTTCAAGATGGCACAATCCCAATGGGTGAAGAAAAAGCTTGGTTAGGCGCTTGATGCGGCGCTGGGTTAGATGTGCGTGATCTTTGGGATTAAATTTGAGGATCATGATGGTTTGCCAATGAGGATTTTCAATAATGACTAAATTCAACCGTATTTGATACCAGTTCCACACTGTAGGAATGCGGTTTATGTCGGAGAAGTAGAGTTTAGGTTAGGGAATTTACGTAAAAGACTAGTTATTATTCTATTGGAAATAGACTATTCGTTCTACGAGTGCCGCAGAGATCTGCGACTCTAGTTCCTTCAAATTCATGGGTTATCATTCCTGAAATTATGAATGTCATATGAGTCTGAGAGAACTGGGAAATAGTTCCCAAAAAGTTACGTAGGTTCATAATATTTGTTGATCTATTCATTGAGGCGTAGCATGACAAGGCGATTGGCTTGGCTAGAGGGGATTCGTTTTTTTGCGGCGGTGGTGCTGTTGGTCTATCATGCACAGTTGCTATTGACGGATTATGCCTACACGCCGAAGCCGACGGGATTTGTTGCCAATGGGGCTTTGCTGTGGGCGGCTAGTGGTGAACTTGCGACCGATTTCGGGTCTCGGGCCGTGACGGCGGGGATGTGGTTTGGCTATCAGTTTGTTGATGTATTTGTTTTGGTTAGTGGGTTTAGTTTAGTGCTGTCGTTGAAGAAGCCCATGTCGGCAGGGAGCTTTGTGGTGCAGCGATGTCTGCGAATTTTACTGCCGTTTTGGACTGTGGCGGCGATCGCGTATCCGGTATTAGCGGCGATCGGATGGTGGACCCACAGTTATATTCCCGATGCTTGGCATGTGTTTGCGGGGCTGACCTTTCCATTATTGTTTGACTATGGTGGACGACTTTTACTTTCGACCAGTGGGCCTTGGTGGTTTGTTCCTTTGATTTTAAGTTTTGCCTTGGCGTTTCCAGCCCTGTGGTGGTTGCTGCAACGGTGGGGGGCGAGAAATTTGTTGTGGGTGAGCTGTTTGATTACCTTTGGGTATCGGGCTTTGGCGGTGTGGGTGTTTGACGGCCATCCGACTTATATGATTGTGGCGGCGACGGCGAGCTGGTTTCCGTTTTTGTCAATGCTGGCGAAGTTGAGTACGTTTGTGTTGGGAATGACGGTGGCGCAGCAGTTTAAAGTGGGAATGGGTGTAATTTTCTGGAGTGATTTTAAAGTATTGGCAGTCGCAATTCCGGCCTATAGTTGCGGGTTTGTAGGACAATTTTACCGAGTTGGCTGGGTTGTGAATGATTTTTTGATTGCGATCGGGCTGTCATTAATTTGTATGGTGGTGTTCCGTGCATTATGTCGTTTTAATTGGATCTCGCACTCTTGTAGTTGGCTTGGATCTCATAGTTATAGTTATTTTCTAGTTCATAATTTTGTAATCGATCGGACCATTCGACTTTGGGTTCATCAGGATCTCAGTCTTTATCGTCAGTCATTAGCATTCATGATCATTGGCACGTTGGAATTGGCGTTGATTGTTGATTGGGCGACCCCGAGGGTTCGATCGGGTGCGATCGCAATGTTTAGGATTGCCGATCGAAAATTGCGTCAGCCATTGCCGAATCAATCGCCCTCTGAATCTCTCTGAATCTCTCTCTGCCGATCGATGTTCTATTGTCCCTAGAGATCGCTAGAATTAAATCACTGCATTCTTAAGGTATTACTATGACCGTTCAAGCTGTGCCCTCGAGTTTTTCATTGAGTTTTTTGGTTCCGGATATGATGTGTGGTTCTTGTGGGAAAAAGATTGTGGCGGCTGTCATGGCATTAGATGCTGATGCTGTGGTGGTGGCGAATCCTGAGACAAAGCAGGTACAGGTGACGACGGTTCAGTCAAGTGCGGCGATCAGGTCCGCCATCGAATCGGTGGGTTTTGAGGTGACGCTATAATTGGGTCTGTGAACTTTATTGTGTTTACTAATCAATGATCGTGTCAATACTTTGCCTGAAATCGAGATGCAGTTACGATCGTTTGCATTGAATGAGCGTGTGATGGCGTTGAATCAATTGGCGAAACTAGACTCAAATTTAGCGTAGATGGGTGATCTGGCGGATGATCATTACTACACATTGGATAGTCTTTCAAAGCCAATTCACAATCTTGGTAGTGTACCAAGATTGTGAATTGCAATTTTCAAATCAAATCCTGACTTGAAATCCTGAGTTAAGAAGCAACAGATTTAGACCACTCCTCTACCCTGTTAGTCCAATGCTATAGAATGGGCACTATAAAGTTCATAAGAATCATTCATTTTAATCTATGATAATTAATCCAACAGTTGTCTATGTCCATGAGCATTGCAGGTCCTGCCTTAACTAATTCTTCAATCCCCGACGGATGGGTGACAGGTTAAGAAAATTAGGCTGATTGTCAAGGGGGCAAAAAAGGCTGATATTGAAGAAATAATTCTGCTCATTGTTGTCACTTATGAGTCATCGCTACTCCCGTAACCCAGACCACATCCGCAAT
>JAPLHZ010000150.1 GCA_026389365.1 Cyanobacteriota bacterium | reverse complement strand
GGCGGACATCCGGTAAATCGAGTGGAATGTGAATCTGATTCTCCATGAGGCCCCTCGCTTGCTGGCTAACATCTTGATTTTACAGCCAATCGATGAACGCTATATCTGGATACCGACCACGGCAATTCTAGGAGAACCGGAATTTTTCGGTTCCGTCTGGGTTGTGACTCATCCGTACAAGCAAAGAGTCTTATGGAACCATCCTCAAAAAAACCAACAGTCTCCCCCCAGCCCGATCGGTTAACTCCGATCGTGACTGTGCTGACATCTGGGCAGGCTGTAATAATGTCGGTCCCGATTGATTCAATGAGCTTAGGTGATCGAATTGTGGAGTTCACCGCTTTGCCGTCGATGATGAAGTTGATAGACCTGGGGCGACCTTCTGGCAACTCTGCCACGCGCTCTTCCGTCGCTATAGAACCCATGAAGCCTTGCAGCTAGCTGGTTTTCTTCATTTTCTGGCAGAAAGCGGTTTTGCTAGGTAGGCAAGCTCTACCACTGATCGCAGAGTAACGGCTTCCTTCAAAGCCAAGTATCACGGGAAAAGATATCAAATGGGTTCTATATAGCTGCGTTGAGAGATAAGTTTCAGCCCTCCGATCGCTTTCAGGCGTGAGGCTCCCGACTCGATCGCTGTTTTGCATTGTGGGGAGAGTGGATTTTCTTGGGCGGAAACAGCGATCGCGGTGAACGATCGCGCACAACGATCGAGGTACTGAGGGCATTCCTCGCGCCGGACCCGGAAAATGAGCTTTTATCCATTAAGCGGCGATTATCTGATGTTGAGAAGCAGCTAGAGGGGATGCGATCGTCCAACTAACCCAATGTTGACTCGCTTAAAGTGATGGAAGGCTGGTGACAGAAGGGGTTCGATCGTTGTGAGCGGGGTAACTGTCCTGTGCCTTGCAGCTAGCTGGTTTTCTTCATTTTCTGGCAGAAAGCGGTTTTGCTAGGTAGGCAGGCTCTACCA
This sequence comes from Cyanobacteriota bacterium, assembly GCA_026389365.1. GTDB lineage: Bacteria > Cyanobacteriota > Cyanobacteriia > Leptolyngbyales > Leptolyngbyaceae > JAAFJU01. Next base: position 7,667 of record JAPLHZ010000150.1, on the reverse strand, counting down.
CTGATCGCAGAGTAACGGCTTCCTTCAAAGCCAAGTATCACGGGAAAAGATATCAAATGGGTTCTATAGGACAGGTGGTTTTTGTAAAAAGAAATTGAACGTAGAGCTAACCAGCGCTACGCGGCTTTACCGGGCAGCGTCCAGCGATCGAAAGGAGCGAGGTTGAGAAAAATGCTGGGTTTTACCGACATTTAAGTACTTCTTGAACTTCTGATGAGCTGGCTCAAATTGGGCTGAGAGCCACTCCAACTCTGCGTGCATACCGTCACAAACCTCCTGGTGGTCATATCCGTCAGGTTTTGATTGTGTGTAATCGCAATACTGACCAGACCAATACTGAAGTTTTACGCCTCGTTGGTAGATTTCTTCAACGTGGGCCGGAATTTCCGGCCCAAATAGAAAGTCGGCTTCTGATACGGCCCGCCTAAACTTCAAAAGATCGTCGTAGCTAGCTTTAGCATCTCGAACAATGATACTGAGAATTTGCCGAACCTCTTCGTAAACCTTTAGCCGACGATCATAGAGATCAAGCTCAAGTTTCAGTTGATTCGTTTTCCATTGCTGCCACGCGATAGATGTCGCAACTATGGCGATGACAGGCGTTAAGAGCGCCTTTGAAAACTCCGCTATTTCAGTCATGAACATTCTCGGAACCTAACAATTACTAGACAGAAACTTTCCGTATATCACCTAGATAATAGCAAGAGACTTTCTGGACATCACCCATGTAGGCAGGATCACAAGAAATTTTCTGGATAACATGACCATGGAAAACCGACCTAAAGAGCTATTAGAACAAGTTAGCGATCGTCCCCAGCCCCCAGCTAACACCATATTGACTCGCTCAAAGCGCCGAAATCCTTTGGTAGGAGGGGTTCGATCGCATTACTGTCCTGTGTCCTGTAGGACGGTTTGGAAGTGTCCTACAGGACAGATGGTTCTCTAAAATTGCAGATGAACTACTCACTATCCGATCGCCCTGTCCGGTAAGCCTTCAAGGGTGAGTTATAGTAAATTGCAGCCGTAGACAAATAAGCCAGACAAAGGACAAACGATGAAACTTGAAACCTTGAAATTTGTTAAAAACATCGACGATTCAGACCGCTGGGCCTATTCTGACTGGCAACATGGCAGCCAACAGCAACTCCATTGGGCCAATGCCAAAGGTGATATCACCAATGCCGATAAAGCCGACCTAGGCGATCTTATCCTACTCGTCCAAAAGTTTCTCCCCGACAGCCCAGAAACCCTCGTCACCCACCTCGTCAAAGTCATAAGCACCAGCGCGGAAACCCTTGGAGATGAGGATTGGGGTATCGTTCGGGAAGTCGAAGTAATCTGGGTAGCAGACTTCACCCACCTCGCCTCCATCCCCACCGACAAAGACGTGTTTGGCTGGAAACGTCGTCGCCCCCAAGGCACCAAAATCGTCCAACTGGAAAATCTCAAAGATAATCGCGTCAGCCAGCTTTGGCACTCGATCGAAATCTTTCAAAGACACGTTACCAGTATGCTCGGCCTGACCGAAGATTAACCCATTCATCAATATAAGACTTGAACTGAAGGGCGATCGAGGGGCGATCGCCCCAACCATGCCCCACTTTCCACCCGTTCAAAATACCAAAACCCAGTAACAGAAGGGGTCGATCGCATTGCCTAAACCAATTGTCCTGTGTCCTGTGAGACAGATTCGGTTTGTCCTGTAGGACAGATGATTTTTCCACAAATTGAAGCTGCCCCTTACCCATCACCCGATCGCGTCACGCGCCAAGACGATCGCCCTCATTTTGTACTCGCTCAAAGTAACGAAAGCTGGTGACAGAAGGGTTTGATCGCTTTGAGTAGGGTAAGTGTCCTGTAGGACGGTTTAGATGTGTCCTACAGGACAGATAATGCTCTAAAGATTGAAGCCCTATAACGATTGCATTCAGCGGATGCAGATAACTTTTGCCTCACAACTAATCAACCTGCAACAATCGGTGTGAATGGGCATTGTTATGTGGCATCTTGCATGTCTCCAAAGGCCATCTTGCGATCGGTCACAAGCGATCGCAAGTCCAGTTCAGCTATTCATTCCGGCTAATACAAAGCCGTATTTCCGCAAAACTCAAATCAAGGCAAAAGCGGTAAGCCAAGCTCTTTGAGAAACTCGTTATGCTTTTTGGTTGACAGATCGATTTTTGCCTTCACTTCGACTAAAGTGGCATTGACTAAGGCTAGATCGGTTTCTTCCTCGGTTATGGCGGTGCTGATATAGCGGGAAATATTTAGATTGTAGCCATTGGATTCAATCTCTTCCATGTCTACAATTCGAGAATAACGCTCCTCTGATCGGCGGAATTGGTAGGTGTCGATAATCTTGTCGATATGCTCTGGCAGTAGGCGATTTTGGCGCTTGCCTTTCTCAAAGTGTTCGCTAGCGTTGATGAACAGCACATCATCAGACTTTTTGCATTTTTTTAGCACCAGAATGCAGACTGGTATGCCTGTGGAGTAGAACAGGTTAGCGGGTAAGCCGATTACGGTGTCGATGTTGCCATCTTTAAGCAGCTTGGTGCGAATCTTTTCTTCTGCACCGCCTCGAAATAGTACGCCGTGGGGTAGCACGATCGCCATTGTGCCTTCGGGTTTGAGGTAATGAAATCCATGTAGTAAAAAGGAGAAGTCGGCGGCGGATTTTGGGGCTAGTCCGTAATTTTTAAAGCGCATATCTTGACCGATCGCCTCGGTGGGTTCCCATCGGTAGCTAAAGGGTGGGTTGGCGACTACGGCATCAAAGGATGGCTTTTTGGCGGGATTGGCTTCTTTTAGCATCTCCCAATCGTTGGTTAGGGTATCGCCGTGAAAAATCTCAAATTCGGAATCTTTGACTCCATGCAAGAGCATATTCATCCGCGCTAGGTTGTAGGTGGTGATGTTTTTTCTTGCCCGTAGATTTTGCTGATGCCTTGGAGTCCAATCTGATGGCGCACGTTGAGCAGCAATGAGCCTGAGCCACAGGCAAAGTCAAGTATGCTGTCGAGATGTTTCTTTTTGCCTGTGCTGGGGTCTTGGCTGTCGAGGGTGACGATCGCTGACAGGATGCTAGAAATTTGTTGGGGGGTATAAAATTCGCCTGCTTTTTTGCCTGAGCCTGATGCAAATTGTCCGATCAGGTATTCATAAGCATCGCCGAGGGTGTCGCTGTCGGTGGAAAATTTCTCTAGTCCTTGGGCGATCGCGGTGATGATGGTGCAGAGTTTGGCATTGCGATCGCTGTACTTTTTGCCGATTTTTTCTGAGTCGAGGTTAATTTCTGAGAATAAGCCTTGGAATGTGCTGGCAAAGGATTCATTTTCAATATATTTGAAGCCTTTTTGTAGAGTTTCAAGCAGTTCTTTGTTTTGAGTGCGTGCCATTTCGGCAATGCTTTCCCAAAGGTGTTGCGGTTGGATTACATAATGCACTTTGCGGCGCATCTGTTTTTCAAATTCGGCGATGTCGTCTGGATTTTGGTTATACCAGAGTTGTAGTGGTGTGGTCTCTAATGCGGTATCAGGGTAGTCTGACCCTAGTTCTTTTTGGGCGGCGGTTTCGTAGTTGTCGGATAGGTAGCGCAGGAATATGAATACCAGCATATAGTCGCGGAAGTCGTCGGCATCCATCGCGCCGCGTAGTTGATCGGCGATCGCCCAGAGGGTTGTGCCTAGTTGTTTTTGATTTTGTTCAGTCATGGCGATTATTTTCTAGTAGTTTCTTTAATTCCCGTTCTAGCTCTTCACGTTCGGGTAGATAGAGTTGATAACGGCTCAATTTTCCAGACAGTGTCTGGATTTTTGGGGATCGTAGATAGAGTTGTCTATATTGAAATAGATTTGATCAGCTAAATTTTTTTTGATTCGATGTTGCTCATCCTCTTACCTCCTCAACGGATGGAAATAGTTGCTGCATTAGTCCTTTTTTATGCAATTTCAGCAGGTCGATCGCTTTACTTTGCGCGGCGATCGCTTCATCAATAGAAGTAAGGCAATCAGCGATTTTTTGTTGTTCTTCTATCAATGGTAAAGGCAGAGAAAAAGATCGAATCTGTGCGAAGTTAAGTCCTTGTCTATTACCCCCCGATTGAAAACTATCAATTTGCTTCTGACCATATTGAGACAGTAAGTATTGATTTAGGTAGAACGGATTTAATTCAAATTTTTCTGTCCGAATAATACAGACGTGCTGATTTACATTGCCACATTTAACTCTAAAATCGGCTACTGCACTCCGTCCAATTGATGCGCCAGTAATGTTTAGAAAAACATCCCCATCATTGATTTCTGTAGCAGAAAAAGTTGAATGAGTAACATCGTCAATAAAGACTACATCATCCAATAGCAAGCATCCCCATCCAATATTTTGACTACGAATAAATGGGCGACCTTCGCTTTTATAGTTCTTTTCTCCGCCATTAGGTGTAATGCCACTACCAACTTTTATAGCCTTGCTACCGAGAGGCTTGATATCCCACTCTCCCGAATCCTGAAACTCAGGGAATCGCAACTTTGGTAGGGTTTCGCCTTCTGCGGGGAAAAGCTGCTGCATTAGCCCTTTTTTGTGAGCTTTGAGGGTGTCGAGTTTTTGGGTTTCTGCGGTAATGCGATCGGCGATCGAAGAAAGGCAATCGGCAATTTTCTTTTGTTCCTTCAGTGATGTGTGTGGCAATACTGTCTTATAGACAATATCGCTGCTAATGTTTTGAACTATTCCTCCTGCTGAAAACCTCTCGTATTGGTTTTGCATATACTCAGAATTGAGCAATTGAAGTAAAAATTGTTTATCGAAGTATTTCTCATGATTACGCAGAACAAACCATCCATCATAGATACATCCATCAATTGCGAGTAGATATGTTTTTCCATAACTCATTGAGTTGGCTAATATCAATTCACCTATGTTTACCTTTCTTGATTTTTTTGCCCCATCAGGTGTTATTTTTTCTTCAACTTGGCTTATGACAAAATTCTTTGCAGATTTTGTATCACCAATCTTTATCCAATTTACCCCACTGCTATCACTTGATAAGTAATTTTGAATTGGACGTGGAGAACTGCCTCTATACAACACAATATATTTTGAGAATTCTTTAATTTCCCACTCCTCCGCATCCAAAAACTCAGGAAAACGCAACTTAGGCACACTCATAGCTCACCCCGCGCAAAATCTTCATCTAAACCAACATTAGGCATCATTAGCAAGTGATCCGCTAGACATTCCTTTTTTTGTAAATCGACTTTGCTGCGAGATATCAAAAAATCGATAAAGTCCAAAACTAATTGCTGCTTATCGGGAGGCAACCCATTAAATATTTCCAATAATTGCGCCTGAGTCATTTCAACCTCCTGTGTAGCTCTTAAATTATGGCTTATCTCCTTCTAGATCCATCGGATTATGAATCACTAAGTCATCTATCCAGTCAAAATCTTTGATATTTGCCGTTGCTAAAGGTAAGTTGTGTTCCAAGCAAGTCGCGGCAATCAGCGCATCACCTAGCGACATCTTCCTTTGTTGGCGTAAATTCACAGCAATTTCAATCGTCACCTTGCCAACTGTCAAAATATCTAAGTTGTCTAAAATTGCCGTGATTGCTGCTTTCTCAGCATCGCTAAGACGGTGATAGCCCAATGTTTCCAAACGAGTGATCGCAGAATAATGCGTGGCATAACTCACCAACCAATTACGCAACTGCCTATATGGCGGCTGTGTAGCATAAATAATTAAATTGCTATCAATCAGCATCATTTCTCCCAACCAACGCCCGATCTTGACGTTGTTCACGCTGCCAAGCAACAGGATCAGCAATTTCAGCAAAAGGATTTAACGCCACCGCTTGCGCCAATGCTTGCGCCAAACCTTCACGCCTTGCTTGATTTGAAGTAACCAGCATTTTTTGCCGCGCCTTTTGCTCTAGGTAAACAGCATAATTTAGTAATTCCGCCTGCGACGATAGCGGCAAAGCCGTAGCATGGCGTTGAATTTGTTCCAAAATAGCATTCATAGTTCTGAAAACTCCCGTGAAATCATCAAAGCACTGATCAGATTATCACTCATACGCCTTTAACCCCGAAATTTCCCGCCCCTGCGCTAACCTGTGTAACAACGGAATTAAATCCTCCATCAAAGCCAACTCCTTCTTGGTGCGAGCCTTCCAACCCAAATCCAAGGGAGCCAACAAATCACCGAGTTGCTCACCATCAAAAATCATCCGCCGCAAAATGCCATCCACAAAAGTTTGTAACGCCGCAGCTTCTAAACCATGCTTAGAAGCGATCGCTGCCAACTCACGCGCATTTTTCTCCGCCTTGAACTGTTCATAACCATCACGGATCGCTCTTTCGTCTAAGCCTTTCCCTGCTGGCAGTGTGTCAATGTAAGCAATCATATTCTCGTGATCGTCCAAAAGCTTAGCATCAGATTTGATCAAGCCAATCAACTGCTCACGGGTCATCTTCTCCTTACTCGGTGCGTCCTGCTTAAAATTAGCAATCAACCCCATGATGTAGTCATAGTCAATCACCGCCGAAGCAAACAGCACAAATTCAAAATCTAGTTGTTCCACTTCTGGACTGGTGCTACCCTTGCCCTGCTGCACCTTGAGCCGTTGGGCAGTCTCCAGATATACACCCCGAAAAGCTTGTAACTGCTCTTGGGGAATCACTTCCGCGATCGCCGTAGTATTTTCTGTGGTCAGGTCAGTGTATTGGTCGAGTTGCGTCTTGATGCGTTGCACCTCCTTAAAGAGATTGACAAACTGACCCCGCGCCGCATCGCCCTTGAGATTCGGTACTGATTCAGGAGCATAGGCTAAACCTTGGGATTGCATAAACTCATCGAGTTTTTTAACCGCCACTTCGAGTTTGGCGATCGCCACAGGAGCAGCATCGACTAACCAAATTTCTTTAGCTCGGTCTTTATCTTCACCAGAGAATAGCTTGATCGCTTCATCAACAGCGCTTTGCTGCTGGCGAAAATCGAGAATATTGCCATAGGGCTTGGTGTCATTCAGCACGCGATTGGTGCGCGAAAACGCTTGAATTAGCCCGTGATATTTCAAATTTTTATCAACATAGAGCGTATTTAAATATTTGGAATCGAAGCCCGTCAACAGCATATCCACAACGATCGTAATGTCGATCTTTTGGGCATGGGGCAAATCTTGGTTAGTGTATTGATGATCCTTGATCCGCTTCTGCACATCCTGATAGTACAAATCGAAGGTGTTGATATCGTGATTTGTGCCATAGCGAGCATTGTAATCAGACATGATCGCTTTTAGCGCCGCTTTCTTTACCTCTGGTTGAACTTGGTTATCCGCCTTTTCGGTGGGTAAATCTTCTTGGAGTTGTCTCACGTCCTCATTGCCTTCAGCCTTACCTATAGCAGGAGGCGAAAATACACAAGCAATGTTCAAAGGCTGGAAGTCACTATCTTCCGCTTGTTTTTCCGCCTGAATTTCTTTAAACAGATCGTGATAGGCGATCGCATCATTAATCGAGCTTGTAGCCAGAATCGCGTTAAACTTCCGCCCAGCAGTCGCAGCATCATGCTTTGTCAAAATCGCTTCAACAATTGCCCTTTTAGCTATGGCTTCCCCAGATTTGGGCGGATTCTTACCTTCGGGCTTGTAATAGTCAATATGAAAGCGC
>JAPLHZ010000330.1 GCA_026389365.1 Cyanobacteriota bacterium | reverse complement strand
TTTTCTTTAGCCCATCCATTTCGATTGCTTGCATTACCTTTTGCCGTAAATCGGAACTATATGGTTTTGGCATTGTTATTGCTCAGACAATTCGCTTTCTTTCTATCTTATGTCCTAACCTAGCTGGCTATAGCTATACTAACACTTCCACCATCACCCCTTGACTAAGGATGGTGCCGTGGTTGTCCAAAACCTGGTCCCTAAGGGTGCGCTGCTGACGAGTCTTACGAACCGCCCGCAACCCAACCCAATCGGCAGAAAATGGCAGGGTTTCTAATACAGTTAAAAGATCAGCAAACATGTCTGAGTAAATGCCAAGTGAAGGTGTGCAGTAATTAGACGCTCAAATGAAACCCATCAGAATCTCTTCCTGATTCGATCGGAACATATTTTTAACTATTCCCTAAAAAACACTGGTACTTGACCTAACTCTAATCTTTATTAACTAAGAGAGGAACTATAGATTAGGGACAACAAAGCTGCGAGTTCTTCAAATTAACTAAAGAACTCATAACCCAAACTTAGCGATCGCTAAGCTTAAACACCAATCGACGATCGTTAGTTATCCGAAGAATGCGATCGTTTGAGAGAGGGACGATCGCTATAATAAAATTAGTCACTGATTTCCCTAGGTAAGCCTCATGAGTCAAACCCTACTCAACCCTGATCTAGAGCACTTCATTGCGCAAGAACTTTCCCTAGGACGTTATACCAGCCGAGAAGCGCTGATTGAACAGGCATTAACCCTCCTAATTCAACAATCGCCCTCCCGCGTGACCACACCTTACGCATCACTGGCTGGAACCGTTTTACACTACGACGATCCCTTTGAACCTGTGGTCAATCCTGATGATTGGGATGCAATGTCATGATCATTTTGGATACACACATTTGGATTTGGTGGGTTGATAATAGTCCTCGACTGACCGACCAGCAGCGATCGTACATCCATCAGCATCAACCGGATGGTCTAGGCATCAGTCTCATCTCCTGCTGGGAAGTTGCTAAAGCCGTTGAATCTGGTCGATTAGGATTATCACTACCTGTCCAAGATTGGCTAGAGTTTGCGATCGCGTACCCTGGCATTCAACTGTTAGACTTCACAATCCCTATTATTGTTGAATCGACAAAACTCACCGGATTCCATCGAGATCCGGGCGACCAGCTTATTGTCGCGACATCCCGAATACTTCAATTGCCACTTTTGACGGCTGATGGAAAAATCTTGTCCTATCCAAACGTCGTTACACTCACATGAATTAATATAAAAACTACAACACTATTTGCAAGCACGATCGCCCCACCCGTAAGTCCGATCGCTTCTTAGCCCAACGATCGATAAAACGGCAGCGCTTCAGCCGCAATCGACTCCCAGCGGAGATACATCAGGGCATACTCCCGGCCCGATCTCATTTATGAGACTTTTATTAGGTGATTGTTCGAGGTGCCCAGTTGATTAAGATTCAAAATGCCAGGTTGTGATTCCACCCGGTTGATCCACCAAAAGAATTCCTTGCTCCTTCAATTCGTTGCGTACTTGGTCGGCTGTTTTAAAATCTTTTGCTGCTTTTGCTGCCGATCGTTTGGCGATCGCAGCTTCAATGGCTTCAGGCGAAAGGCTGGCTGTGGTTAACTCGGCCTTTGCGCCTTGCAATCCTAAAATAGATGACAACACTACCAGCGTTTTCCAGGTCGTTAATAGCGTTTGGGCCTCGACATCTCTTGTTCCTTGATGGATGAGTTGATTGGCTTCCCGATTAATTCCTTTAGCTAGGTCAAACAGAACAGCCAAGGCGGATGCGGTATTGAAGTCATCATCCATGGCCAGTTGGAAGCTCTCGATCGCGGCAGAATCCAGTTGATCTAAGGGGCGATCGGCTAAATTTTCGCCTAAATCCCAACTTGAATCCAGCACCCAACCCAACTTAGTCGTCCCGACGGAGCTAAATTGCATCGCATCTTGCAAGGTGTGCCAGCCATTGGTTGCCGCTGTCATGGCTTCTTCGGTAAAGTCTATTGGTTTACGATATTGGGCACCTAAAACAAAAAATCGCATGGCCATGGGTTCAATATGGCCTTTGTCGAGGAGATCTCGAATGGTGGTGAAATTGCCCAAGGACTTAGACATTTTTACGCCGCCGACGTTGACCATGCCGTTATGCATCCAGTAGCTGGCGAGGTGTTTACCTGTGGCGGATTCGGATTGGGCGATTTCGTTCTCGTGATGGGGAAACGTCAAGTCGCCGCCACCGCAATGGATGTCAATAGAGTCACCGAGACGATCGCGCACCATGGCCGAGCATTCAATGTGCCATCCCGGACGACCATTGCCCCAAGCGGATTCCCAATAGGGTTCATCTGATTTCGCCGCTTTCCACAAGGCAAAGTCAAAGGGATCTCTTTTTTTCGATTCTTCCCCGTCTACCCGGCCACTTGCCCCAGCTTCCAAGTCCTCTAGTTTGCGGCCAGAAAGTTTGCCGTAATCCGATTTACTTCGTACGGAATAATAGACATCACCTTGGGATGCATAGGCTGAACCGTTCGACTCCAATTCGTGAATTAAGCGCTTTATTCCATCGATCGTATGGGTCGCTCGGGGATATTCATCCGCACGACGAATATTTAGCCGATCCATATCTTCAAAGTAGGCCGCAATATATTTTTCAGAAACCGCGTCCATGGAGGAATTTTCCTCGCGGGCACGTTTTAGAATTTTGTCATCAATGTCAGTGAAATTCTGCACATAACGCACGCCATATCCACGCCATTCTAGATAACGACGCACAGTGTCCCAGGCGATGTACGATCGGGCATGACCCAAATGGCAATAGTCATAGACCGTCACGCCACAGCAATAAATTTTGACCTGATGCTCTTCAAGTGGAATGAAGACAGATTTTTGACGGGTCAGAGTGTTGTATATCGTGAGTGGCATGGCGTGAGGCTCGGTAAGAATGGCGAAGAGGTGGAGGACGATTTTGTATCTAGGGCTTGTCTTTGGGCTGTGTATCTAGAGTATCTAGACTGATGTGTCTAGCAGAGAGGGATTTACGATAAACTAATACAGGAGCCTAATCGAAGCTCAAGATAAAAGTTTAGATTAGTCTACCGTTTTTCACGCCTCACCGAATTGTCGGAGCACCTCCATGACCCCCACCACTGCACCGTCCACCTCTTCCACGATGAAGGTTCCAAAAACGGGGCTTCCGGTCACGATTATTACCGGATTTTTGGGCAGTGGAAAAACCACGCTTCTGAACCACATTTTGACCAATCAACAAGGCATTAAGACGGCTGTGTTGGTGAATGAGTTTGGAGAAATCGGTATTGATAATGAGCTGATTGTCAATACGAGCGACGATAATACTATGGTTGAGCTGAGCAATGGTTGTGTCTGTTGCACCATTAATGAAGATCTCGCTAATGCTGTTTATAAAATTATGGAGCGACCCGATAAGGTGGACTACATGATTGTCGAGACAACGGGCCTCGCGGATCCGTTGCCTGTGGCATTGACGTTTTTGGGTTCTGAATTGCGGGATTTGACACGGCTCGATTCTATTGTCACGGTTGTTGATGCCGAGAATTTCAATATTAGTTTGTTCAATTCTGAAGTTGCTCAAAGTCAGATTGCTTATGGTGACATTATTTTATTGAATAAAACAGATTTGGTGGATGAATCTGATCTAGATAAGTTAGAAGTCCAAATTCGCGATATCAAAGAAGGTGCCCGAATTCTACGGACTGAGCGCGGAAATGTGCCACTGTCATTGTTGCTAAGCGTGGGTTTGTTTGAGTCTGATAATTACTTCGAGCCTGAAAAGCCTAAGCACGGCCACGATTCCCATAGTCACGATTCTCACGAACACGATTCCCATAGTCATGATTCTCACAGCCACGATGAATCTGATCATAGTAGTTGCGATCATGACCACGGTAAATGTGAGCATGATCACTCAGGCCATGACCATTCAAGTCACGGGCATGATCATTCAGACCATTTGGCGATCGATGGCTTTACGTCTTTATCATTTCAGAGCGATCGGCCCTTCAGTATTCGTAAGTTCCAATTCTTTTTAGATAACCAAATTCCTGAAACGGTATTCCGGGCAAAAGGAATTCTTTGGTTCTCTGAAAGTGAGAAGCGCCATATTTTCCATCTGAGCGGCAAACGCTTTTCATTGGATGATGATCAATGGAAAACGCCTGAACGCAAAAATCAATTAGTTTTAATTGGTCAAAATCTGGATCATGATGCCTTACGAACTCAGATAGAGAATTGCTTAGCGACGGCCTCTAGTACTCGTGGAAAAGGTTTTTTGCGCAAATAATGTAGATGTAACTGAGTGTTTGTAAATGAGTAAGACTGAATTTTGGGTGTGCCAATATGATAACTGCTTGCGGCGACGATCGCGGGCAGTTTTGGATGCATTGTTGGCGATCGATTTGCCTGCTGATACTGTGGTCTCAGCAGGTGGATGCCAGGGTCAATGCCATATAGGACCAAATTTGCAAGTATTACGATCGGGCGATCGGCCAGTATGGTATTGCGAAGTGAAGCCAGAAGATGCCGCAGAAGTCATTCATGCAGTGGAACCTATCAAACGTCTTTTGAATCCAAGATTGCACTTCTAGTATTTTTCACTCAATATTTGAATTCGTGGCGTTACTGATTTAGAGGATGAAGAAATATCTCCAAGCATCAGAAACCCGTTCTAAAATTCTACTGCTCATACCGTAAATCAGCAACGCCTCTTAAGATGAAAAATTCAAAATATTCGGAGAAGTATGCATTGGATTTTATCGACGTTTTTTACAAGTGTGATCACTTTTTCAGTGACCAACTTAGATGACCTACTCATTTTAGTAGTTTTATTTTCTCAAGTAAGTAAAGTATTTCGTCGTGAACATATTGTATTAGGTCACTATCTCGGATTCTCAGGTATTGTGTGTATTAGTTTAATTGGCTTTCTCTTTAGTCTCTCTATCCCACATGGTTGGATTAGACTTATTGGTATATTCCCTATTGTAATAGGAATTATATATTTCTTCGATTCTAATCCAACTACACAACCAGATAGTCATAATAGGATAGCAATTATTAAGGTTGGTGATTCGAGTTCATTACTATTTTTCAGACAAGTTTTTAGTGTTGCCATTATTACTTTTGCGAACGGAGGAGATAATATCGGTATTTATATTCCTTTATTCGCAAGTACAACACCTTTTAATGTCATTTTAATTATTATAATATTTTTCATTCTTACAGGGATATGGTGTAGTCTAGCAATGTTTCTGGTTCGGCATGACATTGTTGCCAATTCTCTTACAAAATACGGTAAATCAATTGTTCCATTCACGTTAGTTATTTTGGGAGTATACATATTATTTTTCAATTCTTAATTAGATATTCCTGTTCCATTTTATCTACCACAGTACTCCGCACCCAGACGATCGGCAACCTCAACCTATTCAAATTCACTGACAAATTGGGGGATAGACTTCAAGAACTTCTCGATCGAAAAAACCGACCAACTCACCCCCGCAGAAACGATCAATTTTGAAGCGGATGTTGCCGTAAGTTGTGCATTCAAATGGAACGATCGATCGGGTGAATTGCATAGGTTGAGCACGACTTGAGTTAGAGGAGAACAAGCAAGAAATGCAATGGCTTTTCTGTTGTTCCCTACCTTGAGTTTGATAATGAAACTATTTAAATATCGTTTTGATACGATCGCCAGTTTGGTGCTGGGATGCACAATTTCAACGCTAAGCCTCGTTCCCCAGGCCCAGGCTAGTGCGCTTAAACGGCCAAATCCTGCCCCGATCGCAAGCTATGGCCTAGAAAATTCAACTTGTTATATTCAACTTCCAGGCCGTGATTCTCAAATATTATACTTTAGCAGGTAGTAGACTTTATTTTGCAAAAGGGTGAAAATGGGAGGAAAGAATTTAGGTTTTCCCATAATGATCCAATTAACGTTCACAGATGAAGAAATAGAAAAACTACACTACGAAAGATTTCATCATCCTCATCCACGAGTACAGAGGAAAATGGAAGC
>JAPLHZ010000102.1 GCA_026389365.1 Cyanobacteriota bacterium | reverse complement strand
CAACGAGTATCAAGACTCGTCAGAAAGACTTTATCCTTTTCCAAGAAGTTGGAAAATCACATCGGAGCCATTTGGAATTTTATTCATCATTACAACGCTTCTTTACCTGCTCGTTCATCCTTTCCTTTTTAGGACTACCCTGAAAAAAGGCTCACTTCTCGCCGCAACATCTTTCGCACTTCCACCAAAATTGGGCTAATTAATAGCTCTGATTTCGCTTTCTCGCTAGGTAAGGCAACCGCTAATGGAAAGGTCTCTTCTAAAAACTCAACCAACATTCCGCTCGGTGAAATGGGATCGATCTCATGCAAAAAGCGTCCGCCTTCAATGGTGATGATTCCAAAAGCTTGTTTGACTTTCCGAATAGTAAAATCGCTATAAGCCACGGGTTACACTGTATTAAGAGTATTAAGACTCTGCATAGAACTCTATCTCAGACTACCACAGCCCCCGGATTACCCGATCGCCGTCCGATCGCAAACCGTTCTACACCTTCGAGATCCTGTGATCGGACAATCTGTTCATAGCCCGTATTTTCCAATAATTCCACGACCGTATCCATCTGTCCCATCATCATTTCCACAATCCACAACCCCGATGGCACCAGGTATTCGGTTGCAGTCGTAACTAAATGTCTCAAGCAATCTAAACCATCCTCGCCGCCATCCAACGCTAAATGCGGTTCATGGTCCGTCACTTCCGGCTGTAAAACTAATACTGCTTTGCTGGGAATATACGGCGGGTTGGACACCATGCCCGATAGTTTCCCCTTTAGATGAACGATCGGCTCAAACCAATTGCCGTGATAGAAGTGAATCCGATCGCCATTGCCCCACTGTTCTGAATTCAATTTTGCAATAGCTAAAGCGTCCACACTGGTATCAATGGCATGAATAGTCGCGTGGGGCATAAGATCCGCTAGAGCGATCGCAATGGCCCCGCTTCCAGTCCCCAAATCGACCCAATGCCCTAGGGCTAATTCAGGTGACTTTGCAATCACCTCAGCGACTAAATCAATGATGCATTCCGTCTCCGGGCGGGGAATCAAGACCGCATCTGACACTATTAGATCAAACTGTCGCCATGGAGTACGACCGACTAAATATTGAACTGGAACATTGTTGTAAATTCGTTGGTGCCATTTCGCTTGTAGGGTTGCGATCGGCCATTCACATTGAATATGCGAGCGGGTTTTGTAAGTCTCAAATTTCAAACTTAAGCGGTCTAAATCAGTCACCCCTAAAAGTAACCAATCTAGTTCCGCTAAAGAAATTGAATGCGCGATCGCAGCCTGTTTTGCTTGGGCTAACCAGTGAACAAATTCAGAAACTACGATCGGACTCATGGGTGAATACGTTAGGCGATTATGCCTTTTTCAACCAGCTAAACATTGCACGAAGATCGCTACCGACAGATTCAATTTGGTGTTCTGCTTCACGGCGACGCATTGCTGTAAATCCAGCCTTACCAGATTGGTTTTCCAATACAAACTCACGGGCAAATTGTCCAGATTGGATTTCAGAAAGAATTTTCTTCATTTCCTTCTTCGTCTCATCCGTCACAATTCGAGGCCCACGAGTCAAATCGCCATACTCAGCCGTGCTTGAAATACTGTCGCGCATGGTCGCTAGACCACCTTCGACAATTAAGTCCACAATCAACTTCACTTCATGGCAACATTCAAAGTAGGCCAATTCAGGCTGATAACCCGCTTCCACCAAGGTCTCAAAACCCGCTTTAATCAACGCACTCAGGCCACCGCAAAGCACCACTTGTTCGCCGAATAAATCGGTTTCAGTTTCTTCACGGAATGTGGTTTCCAAAATTCCACCACGGGTGCCGCCGATGCCCTTCGCATAAGCCATGGCCCGATCGCGGGCTTGACCCGTCGCATCCTGATACACGGCAAACAGAGCAGGAACCCCTTCGCCCTGGGTGTAAGTCCGACGAACCATGTGTCCTGGTCCTTTTGGCGCAATCATGACCACATCTACATCCTTCGGTGGCACAATTTGGCCAAAGTTGATGTTGAAGCCATGGGCAAAGGCCAGAGTCTTACCTGCACTGAGGTTTGGGGCGATTTGCCGTTCGTAGATATCGCGTTGGACTTCATCAGGCAAGAGAATCATGATGAAATCAGCAGCCTTGGTGGCATCGGCAACGGTTTTCACGTCCAAGCCTGCTTCCTTCGCCTTCAGCGCGGATTTGCTGCCTTCATACAGTCCGACAATGACTTTGACGCCGCTGTCACTTAAATTTTGAGCATGGGCATGGCCTTGGGAGCCGAAGCCAATGATTGCAACGGTTTTGCCGTTGAGTAGGTCGAGATTTGCATCTGCGTCGTAGTACATCCGCGCCATAGTCTTAATTCTCCTTGAGGGCTTCGCTTTGCAAGCGTCGAAAAGCCTGTAAAAAATCGCAAGCCCATATCTTAGCAAGAAGCGGGACTCGAACAGCGGTGGAATTTTACATAACTCACCAACCCGAAAGTCACACAAGAAATAAAGAAAAATAAAGAAGACCTACGATCGCACGCTTTGGAACGGCAAAATCACCGTAAAGGTCGTTGCACCGCCCACACTCTCCAGCTTCACTTCGCCGCCAAGCCGCAATGTCAGCTTTTTCACTAGGGCGAGTCCTAATCCGGTTCCGCCCAGTTTACGAATGTCTAGGCGAGGAATTCGATAAAACCTCCCGAACACTTTCGATCGTTCTTCCAAGGGAATCTCAACGCCAGAATTGATTACCTGCAAATGAAGTTGGGGTGGAGAACTCGATCGGGTTCCTTTTTGCTGGAAGGCATGAACTCGAATATTTTCTCCGCTAGGGGTATAGCGATAGGCATTATTAAGCAACTCAACCATGATGCGCGACAGACTAATTTGATCGCACATCAAGGCAGGAAGGCCAGGTTCAATGTCAATGTTGTAGTTAAAATTGTATTCTTGGAAGTGCTTCTGGAAGGGGTTGAGGACGTAGGTTAACCATTGCGGGAGATCAATGGAGCTGATCAATAACGACATGGTGTCATTGTCGAGCTGCTGCAAGTCCAGCAAATCTTGAATCAGCTTGGTTTCCCGATCGCATTCCTTTTGTAACACTTCTAGATAGCGACTCACCTTTGAGTAGGCGAGAGCCTCTAGGATAAATGGAGCCTCTGCGTCGGCCAGCGTGTCGCACTCATCCGATCGACTCAGGGCTAAGCTGAGCATTTGAATCGACATTTTAATATTTGACAGCGGAATCCGTAGCTCGTAGGACACGGTATTGAGGAAGGTGTCCTGAAGTTGATTGAGACGTTTTAGCTCGACGGATTGGGTTTGGCTGACTCGGAGAAAACGCATTTGACGTAGGCCGATCGCACAGTAGGTGCCCACTTGATCTAATAGGTCCAACACGTCTGCGTCAAAATTTTCACGGGCTTCACGATGAACCATAAGTTCGCCCAAGACTTCCATTTGGCTAATCAAAGGATAGCGAAACGTAAAGACCGGGGTTTCAGGATGATCATGGGTTAGTGTGGCTTCAACGATCGGGTTGATGTTGGGCGCGTCTGTATCGGGGAAGCTAGTATGGTGGACGAGGAACGAACCGATTTCATCGCGATCGCACACATACTCGTACAGCGCTGTCGTTAGGGTTGCTTCACTATTAAACATTCGCAGTTGACAACCACAAATATCTAGCAATTGTACTATTCCCTTCACGGAATGCTCGCAAATTGCATGACAATCAACAGATTCTCTCACCAATGCCTGAAGCTGTCTTAGAAATGAAGCCTTTAAATTTTCGTTTAACGTTTTCGGTGTCGAAGCTTCCAAGGAAAGCTCTCCTAGCGCAGCATAAAGCGAGTTCAGATTAAATTTACCGTTTTATTGGTTTTCCATCGCAAACTTGCGAAGGCATTCACAAAATTACAAACCATAAAGCGAGTTCAGATTAAATTTACCGTTTTATTGGTTTTCCATCGCAAACTTGCGAAGGCATTCACAAAATTACAAACCATAACCATAATAATAACTAGTACCCAAGTTTACAGGCAGAATCTCCGATGGCAATTTAGCATCTTATTAATTTTCCATTGCAAACTGGCGAAGACATTCATAAAATCACAGACCGTCATAATAATAATTAGTATTCAAGTCTACAGGCAGAATCTCCGATGGCATTGAAATTTTTCCAGAGCGTTTCGCTTCCCTCGAATTTAGTCTTAGATATGTTGATTCAGCCCTGGCTTTTGGAGGATATTGGTCGGGGCGATCGGGTGACTCAAGCCCTGATGGTGAAGGGTTCGCAGAGAAATAGCGCCACTTGGGTTGCGAAAGAAACCGGAATTATTGCCGGATTGCCGATCGCAGCAAGGGTTTTCTATCTTTTAAACCCACAAGTTGAATTTGAAGCCTGTATAAAGGATGGCGATCGGGCCATAGTGGGTGAGACGATTGCGAAGATTTCCGGGCCATTTGAGGCGTTGCTGACGGGTGAGCGAGTGGCCTTGAATTTGGCGATGCGGTTGAGTGGGATTGCGACGGCGACGGCAAGATTTGTGGCGCAACTTGAGGGCTTGAATACCCGATTTGCCGACACTCGAAAGACCACGCCGGGACACCGGATTGTGGAAAAATATGCGTCTCAGGTGGGCGGTGCAGTCAATCACCGGATGGGTCTCGACGACTCCGCCATGATCAAAGACAATCACATTGCGGCGGCGGGCGGGATTGCCGAGGCGATCGCATTAGTCCGTGCCCAAATTCCTTACCCGTTGACGATTGAAGTGGAGACCGAAACGCTGAGCCAAGTTCAAGAAGCCCTAGATCATGGTGCCGACATTATTATGTTGGACAATATGCCGATTTCAACCATGCGTGAGGCGGTGACACTAATTCGACACTATGGCGATCGGATTTTGATTGAGGCTTCAGGGAATGTAAGTCTTGATAGTATTCGGGCGATCGCGGAAACCGGGGTTGATATTATTTCCAGCAGTGCGCCCATGACTCGGAGTACCTGGATGGACCTGAGTATGCGATTCTAGTACAGCTTTGATTAAAATCTAACCCTAAAATTCTATGAGTTATTCACCTGAAACCCCGATTGAAACACGCACTGAAACCGATAGTATGGGTGCGATTGAAGTCCGAAACGATCGGTATTGGGGCGCGCAGACTGAACGATCGTTGCGGTATTTTGCGATCGGGACGGATGTGATGCCGCCGGAGATGATTCGGGCCTTTGGGATATTGAAAAAGGCTGCGGCTATGGTGAATCGGGATCTGGGGAAATTGGATTGTGAAAAAGCGACGGTGTTAATTCAAGCCGCTGACGAGGTAATTGCTGGGACACTGGATGATCATTTCCCGCTGAGCATTTGGCAAACGGGAAGCGGGACTCAAACCAATATGAATGCAAATGAGGTGATTTCAAACCGTGCGATCGCTCTTGTAAAGGGTAGTCTCGGCAGCAAATCGCCCATCCATCCAAATGATCATGTCAATCTCTCTCAATCTTCTAATGATACATTCCCAACGGCGATGCACATTGCTGCTGTACAAGTAATTAACCAAAATCTGATTCCTTCATTACAAAAATTACGTAATGCGTTAGTTGTAAAAGAACAAGAATTCAATTCAATTATCAAGATTGGCCGGACCCATTTGATGGATGCTGTGCCGTTGACGCTAGGCCAGGAATTCTCGGGATATGTCGCACAACTCGATCGAGCGTTAGTTCAAATTCAATCTACATTACCAGGACTCTATGAACTTGCGATCGGGGGAACGGCGGTTGGTACTGGGTTGAATACCCATCCTGAATTTGCCGATCGCGCTGCAAAGACGATTGCTGAATTGACGGGTTTACCATTCATCACCGCCCCAAATAAGTTTGCAGCACTGGCGGCCCATGATGCGATCGTGATGACGAGTGGTGCATTGAAGGCGACTTCTTGTGCATTGATGAAGATTGCGAATGATTTGCGCTGGATGGGTTCGGGTCCGCGCTGTGGGTTGGGTGAACTGACGCTTCCGGCCAATGAACCAGGTTCATCCATTATGCCGGGAAAGGTGAATCCGACGCAGTGTGAGGCAATGACGATGGTTTGTGTGCAGGTGATGGGGAATGATAGTGCGATCGGGGTTGCGGGAAGTCAGGGCAATTTTGAACTGAATGTGTTTAAGCCTGTGATGATTCATAATTTGCTGCATTCGATTCGGCTGTTAAGTGATGCATCCAATTCATTTACAGACCATATGATTGTGGGAATTCAAGCTAATCCTAATAAGATTGAACATTTTTTAAATAATTCATTAATGTTAGTGACGGCATTGAATCCACATATTGGCTATGACAATGCGGCGAAGGTTGCGAAGCTAGCATTTGAGAATAATTCAACCCTCAAGCAAGCTTGTGTAAGTTTGGGCTTGTTGAGTGCTGAATTGTTTGATGAATTAGTTAAGCCGGAGAAAATGGTGGGTCCGGCTTAAAAGTAGTTCCTGAAGGTTACATCAAATCAATTAGTCATGTTTATTTTGATAGATGTCTTAGGAAAGATGGTCTAGAGAAATACGATCGGGCTTACTATCCGCCGAATGTCCCGATCGTATTTAGGACATTGGTCCTAATTGAGATTGATGACTGAGCGCTTCTGGCTTACTCTGATGACATTACTAATTGTTTGACCCGATCGCCCGCTGCTATCATCAACTCCGGACGTTCCAGTGTCACCGCCAAAATCATGGTTCCTTGCAAAATCCCGATCGCATGAATAGCCAAGGATTCTGCATCTGTCCGATCGCCAAATGCCGCCGTCATCCACCCGATTAATGTTGTAAAAAAATGCCTTGCTGCCGCCGCCACGGGTTCCGGTAAATCCCTCGACTCCGCCCCCAGCATACAACCCAAGCAAATCAAACCTTCATTGCGAACCGTGGCCAAATAACAATTACATAAGCGCTGTAAATGTTCGGTTACAGTGGTCTGCTGAAGATCCACCGGACCCAAAGCCTTCGACAATTTCTCCGTATAACGATTGATCACCGCCGCCCCCAACAACGCTTTCTGGGGAAAATGGTAATGCACACTCGCCGCCTTAATCCCCACATCCGCTGCCAGATCTCGATAACTCATCGCCTCAAATCCACCGCGCCGAATCCGAATTTCCGCCGCCTCAAGAATTTCGATCGCTTTAGCTGAATAGCCTGTTGAATAATCACTCATAGCCATAGTATCTAACGACAGATAGGGGGTTGACAAGCTGCTGCAACTTTGAAGGAAGCCGTTACTCTGCGATCAGTGGTAGAGCCTGCCTACCTAGCAAAACCGCTTTCTGCCAGAAAATGAAGAAAACCAGCTAGCTGCAAGGCTTCTGGTTTCAGGATTAGATCTCAAATGGGTTCTATAAGGTCTGCCATGAAAGTCTACGAATATAAAGCCTTCCCAAATCCTTTGCGTGTGCGGATGGCATTGGCGGAGAAGGGTTTAACGGATCGGGTTGAGTTTATCCAGGTGGATTTGCCGAATGGTGAACATCGGCAACCTGAATTTCTAGCGAAAAATCCGACGGGTCTTGTACCCTTGCTGGAACTAGATGATGGGACATTTATTTCCGAATGTACGGCCATTACAGAATACTTTGATCATTTGACCGGGGAACCGACATTGACGGGAAAGAATCCGAAAGAACGGGCCATTATTCATATGATGCAGCGACGGGTGGAAGCGAATTTACTGGATGCGATCGCGGCTTATTTTTTCCATGCTACAGCAGCCCTCGGACCCAATGCAAACGTCGGTCCCGGTTATCAAATTCAAGAATGGGGAGAAAAACAAAAAGAACGAGCGATCGCAATGATGGATGAATTAGATCAACTGCTGGCAACTCAACTCTATATTGCAGGCGATCGGGTGACTGTAGCGGATATTACGGCAGTCGGTGGAATTGCTTTTGGTGGATTCTGCCACATTACGATTCCAGAAACCGCAACGCATTTGAAAGCATGGCACGATCGAATGAAACAACGACCCAGTTTTAATGCATAGCTGATGCATCTCGATTATTGGTTTTTGGAGAGACTGCCGCGATGGAACTTAATGCTAATTTTACTCAACGAGCGATCGTTCATGGGGCCTCTATCCCTTGGCAACCGTCCCCAATTCCCGGTGTCGAGCGGCGAATGCTCGATCGTATTGGCGATGAAGTGGCGAGGGCAACAAGCATCGTACGCTATGCGCCGGGTAGTCAGTTCTCTCCTCATACTCACGGCGGGGGTGAAGAATTCTTAGTCTTGGAAGGGGTATTTCAGGATGAACATGGGGATTATCCGGTGGGCACCTATGTTCGCAATCCTCCGACATCTAGGCACACTCCAGGTTCTGAACTGGGTTGCGTCATTTTAGTTAAACTTTGGCAATTTGATCCAGACGATCGGATTCAAATTGCGATCGATATAACCAAACAAACCTATCGCTCTGATTTGATGCGGCCTGGAGTGAGTAGGATGCTGCTGTTTTCGGACGATCGGGAAACGGTAGGTTTAGAGTATTGGGATGCGACGGCAGAAATTGATTTATGGGTTACGGATGGATTGGAAATTTTTGTGATTGAAGGGAGTTTTTGGGAAAGTAACCAAGAGTTTCAGCGCTACTCTTGGTTACGCTTACCTGTGGGATCTCGGTTTTCAGCGCGATCGCAAGGCTGTCAGGTTTGGTTGAAGCAGGGGAAATTTAGAATTTTCTAATCTCGAAACTTTCGATCGGATTCCTGAATTGCAACATCATTAATACTGGCAAATCGTCGCATCATCAATCCATTGTCTGCAAACTCCCAATTTTCATTTCCACAGGCCCGAAACCAATTTCCAGCCTGATCATGCCATTCATATTCAAACCGTACCGCAATTCGATTATCCATAAAACACCAAAGTTCTTTTTTCAATCGATAATCGAGTTCTTTGGCCCATTTGCGTTGTAAGAATTCCTTGATCGCGGCTCGTCCACTGAAAAACTCCGATCGGTTTCGCCATTCTGAGTCTTCTGTGTAAGCTAATGCAACGCGCTCTGGATCGCAACTATTCCAAGCATCTTCAGCCGCTTGAACCTTAGCTTTAGCCGTTTCGAGAGTGAATGGTGGCAGAGGTGGTTTGCTTTCCATAATTTGATGCCTTCGATAAATCAGCTTCTGTTTGGGTTGATCCGTAGAACCAGAGCCGGAGTGAATCAACTTAGGAACATTGTAAGCGTTACCGGCATAGTGGAGTTTCATGATTTCAGGAAGATTGTAAGTTGATTTAATAGAGATGGTCTTGGCTCGGCACTGGTTCCGCAGCATGGGAGCTAGAAAAGCTTGCTGATAAAGGGATACAAGAATTGGGCGATCGATCCGAATACTAGAGAATTCCACCAGAAAAGGCTGGAAGCCTGATTCTCTGGTTCAAGCCCTCGTAGACCTCAATAACGTCGAAATCCTACAAGCCTTTCTCTATAAGGGTTCTGGAATCCCACCACGCGGAACCAGTGCCGGTATGTCCCGCCTCAAGTTAATATCTAGATAATCAATCATTTTCCACACCATGTCATTACCGGAAATGGCAACCTTTTTTTGCGTTGGTTATTTGGGGTCGGTTTTGCCCCCCAGTCCCCCAAACCTTCAACAAGCTCAGGCCAAGCTGTGGGGGGAACCGTTCTCTATTTATGGGTTTTAAAGTCCCCCAGAATTGGCGATGGACTGAGCCTGTCGAAGTAGGGATTTAGGGGGCGAAAATCTCAATCTATGACCGTGCAAAATATAGATAAGGCCAAACTGTGGGGGGAACCAATAGCAATCTTTTTTCTTGGCTACTCAAGATTTGGCACTGGTTCCGCAGCATGGGAGCTAGAAAAGCCTGCTGAGAAAGGGCTACAAGAATTGGACGATCAAGCCGAATACTAGAGAATTCCACCAGAAAATGCTAGAAACCTTATAGGACTTACGCATTGACATAACGCCAAGACTATGTATTGACTGAAATGATGGGATAATTTATAGGAATTTAGCTGTGATCGAACGATCGAAACCCTCCACAGCGAAATGTAAGTCCTATATTTATAAGCTGTTTCTGATCGCGGAGCCGAAATAGGTAAGCCGTGTACGACTAGCCCATATTCTGGGAACGCTCTGTCACGATAGTATTAATCGATTTTTATTGAGGGAGTTTAGTAAGCTCGCTTTACACTTACTTCGCCATTTGCATAAAAGAAAATACGAACTTTGTATGGTTGGCTATTTTTAGTAACTACCGGAGCAATGATTTCACCTTTCTTCGGCACAATGGCTTCAGCCACCGGTAAACCTTGTCCTTCTGGAATTACAGAAATAACGGTTCCCGCAGCAGACACTTCCATCAAATATTTAAGGTCTTCAGAAAATTTCTCAGGTGGAGTCCATTTGGTTGGAACCTTCGATTGGATTGCTCCGATTTGAATCGTGAGATCCAGGGGTGGAGTGGGATCATTATCTGCCCTTGACTTCACATCTGAGAATGGTTTGGACCCGGTAATTGGGGCGATCGGTGCAGAAGCCGGATTTAGTGGCGAGGATTCTCCTTTTCTCATTAGGGATTGATCTCTGGATTGCCGTTGTGCTGCGGGTGATGCGTTCTTTGGAGATTGAGTCCCCCTCGGCTTGGCTCCGTCCGGTTGGGGCGCAACTGGAATACTCAACTTGTTGTCTTGAGGGTTAGTCGAAGGGGGTGCGGTGGAAGTTGACGATATTTTTTTGTCAACGGTGACGGAATTTGGGGTGGGTAGAGAATACGGGTTGACAGCGATCGCTCCTGGTTGAATACCAGGAAGAATATTGGGCTGGAGTAAAATAGGAGTAGTGGGCGTTGGCTGAGGAAGAGAGGGCGGGGTGAGGCGTTGATCGCTGGCCTGGGATGCAATCAAACTGGGGGTGGGTTTTGGGTCGAACTGTCGTAGGACCGTTGCGGTGACTCCGACGGAAAGTAGTGATAATGCTGCAATTTTGCCCCAGGCTACAGGCGATCGCATCCACGCCCTGTCCCGATTAAGGGTGGGAATAGCTAAGGTCTCACTACTGTGTTCATCTAAAACGGATGCTAAGTCTGCAAGTTGAGTGGACGAGAGTGTAATGGTACTTTCCGAGAGATCTGAGACAATTGGGCCAAGATGAAGCGTGTGTGAAAGTAAACCTTTGGGCTGAAGGAAGATGGTTTGGTTGGGAAATTGTGGCAGAAGAATGCCCGTGAGATCGTTGCTGTCCTCCGATCGTTCTAGGTTTTTGGATTGGCTCAGGAACGTTTGAACGTAGGTTGCGACGACTTCAGTCAGGGCTTCTAGTTTGAGCCGATCGCCTCGTAATGTGGTCCATTGGTCTTCACTGACACGCGGATCCTCAAATTTGAGTAGAAACCGTTGATTTTTAAGGGCAAGTTTTCTGGCCCAGTGCGATAAGGCAGATGGGTTGGCGGAGATTTCCAGCTTGCAAGTGGGGGCGCTGTACTGCCGCAGTATGGGGCCTCCGGGACTTCCCAGGGTTGTGAGTGCCGATGGATCGAGTTCAGTGTTTTGGGAAACGGTCATAGCAAATGGTAAGTACAACTGCGGCAGAAAGATTTAGGTGATGGCGAAATGATAATTGAAAACAGGGAGTGACGATGTTAGTTTAACGTATCGAATTCCTGAAGTGGGAATTGGGTAGATCAGACTTGAATGCTGATTTAGGCAATAGATGATTTAGGCAATAAGGGAGCGATCGAGCAAGGCCGACCATAGTCTTCTGGATCCTTGGCTGGTGCTGTAAAATAATAGATCAATCAATAGTTTTAGGGCCAAGTGGGTAAGGAGATCGGGCGTGGGCAGATCTGCATTGTCCATTCGATCTTGGTAAGTATTTTGAAATTTATCTAGGTAGTCACCGAGAATTGGGTCTTGGTAGGGTGCTCGGTTTTGTTCAGTAAGCTGTTCGAGTAGGGCTATTGCGTGACGAATTTCACTGTTATGCGCCTTGGCCAAGTGGCAGCTAATTAGGGTAAGGGCACGAGCTTCTTCAACATCCAGTTTTTTTCGACCGCTTTGACCCTTGCGCTGGGGATTCGATTGTCGCAGTCGCCAGAGGGATACTCGATCGGCCACAATGGATTCTAACCCCAAGTCTATTGCGGCTTGAAGCATGGCTTCTGAACTGATATTGGTGATTGACTCGATGGCCAAAAGAACTAGGTCAAGCTGGGTTTTGATATTGTCGAGATGTTCTGCATCTGGAACAATGGTGAGACTTAAGGCATCTAGAGATGCGTCAAGATCGGTGGTGGGTGCGATCGTAGAGGTCATGGGCGACTCGCGAGTAACGTCAAAAGCTGGAGAATGGTCAGAACTTAGATCTAGGGTAGGATACAGCACCAAAATCCCACATTCCCCTCTATTTTCCCACAATTATTACAAAGCTCCAGAATGCTTGGTTTCTCTAACCTCATTGTTAAATCCCACAGTCTCTAACAGACATTCATTAATAGCGTCCGCCTCTTCGCCTCGCCGTCGATATGGGCCATTTGTGAACTTATCAAGAACAATTGTTAAGTTGTTGGTCTTGGCCTTAATTGGACTGACCTTAAATGTCTTATTGTTTGCGGTATTCAATCAGGCTTCCAGCGTTGCAGTGCTGGGGCGGATTGGTGCCGAACGCTGGAAGGCTCTGGTGGCGCTGATTCTGCCGACAACAATGCTGGCGGCGATCGAATAATCCATGCCTTAAGAATTAATCAACGTCTTAAGAAGCCACGTCTTAAGACGTTGAATCCACGGGACTAACGGGAGTAAGCAAATCCCAAGATCTCGTGGATTTTTCTTAATATATAAATGCTGTGTGAATCGAGAAAATGTAACGAAAGGTATCGAGCTTCTCATCAACACTCCCTTGGCTCTCTAGAATTAAGTATCTGAAATGCGTCTAAGAGCTTTGTCACAGTTGTTTACAAACGGCTTGTCGGGTTCAAAAACGTTCTAATGTATTTTCAATAGGTTTGCCCTGGGTTTTGAGCCTCTTTTATTGAGAGGGTTCATGGCTATCCCAAGCGGCAGTCAGACTTCAATGCTGTTAACGATCCGTAGGGAGCTTTAGAATCCAATGAGTGTTAAGGCAAGTGGTGGAAGCTCTTTGGCCCGCCCACAACTCTATCAAACTGTCGCTCTAACCACGATTTCCCAAGCCGAGCAGCAAGATCGCTTTCCGGCAAAAGGGGAACTCGATCAGCTTATTCAGTACTTTGCATCCGGTGCAAAGCGAATTGAAATCGCCCAGGTTTTGACGAAGTACTCGGAGCTGATTGTGTCCCGTGCGGCCAATCGAATTTTTACAGGTGGTTCACCCATGGCTTTCCTAGAGAAGCCTGTGGAAGCGCCCATCATGACGATCGCAGGCACCGTTCTTACGACTCGCGAAGGCATGAAACTCGGGACAGAGACCTATTCTCAGCCCTCCGGCGGCGGTAAAGGACTTGGTGGACTCAAGGGTGCGTTTACCTCTAGTAGCGGTCCAATTCCACCTGGGTTTCGTCCGATTAACGTGGGGCGTTACGGTCCTGGGAATATGACGAAGTCCTTGCGGGACATGAGTTGGTTTTTGCGGTATACCACCTACGCTATTGTTGCGGGCGACCCCAGCATCATTGAAGTGAACACTCGGGGATTGCGCGACATTATCGAAGCGGCTTGTTCGACTGCTGCCACGATCGTCGCCCTTCAAGAAATGGCCTCTGCGTCGTTGTCTTACTTTAAGAATGATGCCCAAGCGGGTGAAATTATTGATCAATATTTCACGATTTTGATCAATGAATTCCGTGCCCCAACCCCATCGAATAAAGTTCGTCAGCGGACCTCTAAAGACTTGCAAGGTCTTTCATTGCCTCAGATCTACTTCAACGCGTCAGAACGTCGTCAGAAGTTTGTCATGAAGACGGGGCTGTCTGGGGTTGAAAAGAACGATGTCATTAAGGCAGCTTACCGCCAAGTCTTTGAGCGCGACATCACTAAAGCCTATTCTCAGAGCATTTCTGACCTAGAATCCAGGGTTAAGAACGGCGAAAGCTCCATGAAGGAGTTTGTTCGTCGTCTCTGCAAATCGCCACTGTATCGCAGCCAGTTCTTCCTACCCTTTATCAACAGCCGCGCCCTAGAACTTGCGTTTAAGCACATTCTGGGCCGAGGTCCATCCTCCCGTGAAGAAGTTCAGAAATACTTCTCCATTGTTTCGGCTGGCGGCTTAGGCAAGCTGGTTGATGCGTTAGTAGACTCGAATGAGTACGCGGATTATTTCGGTGAAGAGACGGTTCCGTATCTTCGTGGATTGGGACAAGAAGCTCAAGAATGCCGAAATTGGGGACCACAGCAGGATCTGTTTAATTACAGCGCTCCGTTCCGCAAAGTGCCTCAGTTCATCACCACGTTTGCGGCCTACGATCAACCGCTGCCTGAACAACATGTTTATGGTCGTGGTAATGATCCGATCGAAAACCAATTTGGTGCGATTTTCCCCAAGGAAACCCGCAATCCCAACAGCAACCCAGCTCCATTTGGCAAAGATACACGTCGTTTGCTGATTACCCGTGGTCCCGGTATCAACAACCAAGTCAGCAACCCAGCCGCTCGGGGTGTCAATCCCGGTAGCTTGGGGCCAAAAGTCTTCAAGTTTGACCAGCAGCCTAGTTTTACGGGAATCTCTGGTAGAGGAGCTAAGGCGTTTAGCTCTCCGTCTAGCCAAGGGGTGAGCGTTAAATTCTCTGAAAGCTCAGCTCAGAAACTGATTAAAGCCTGTTATTTCCAAGTTTTTGGGCGCGATTTGTATTCGGGACAGCGGTTGACGGTAGACGAAATTAAGCTGGAAAACGGCGAAATTACGGTTCGTGAGTTTATTCGTCGTTTGGCCAAGTCCAGTGTCTATCTGAAAATGTATTGGACACCGCTCTATGTGATGAAAGCGATCGAGTATCTCCATCGTCGTCTGTTGGGCCGTCCTACTTATGGTCGGAATGAAACCAATAAGTACTTTGATATTTCTGCCAAGAAGGGCTTCTATGCCGTTGTTGATGCGATTTTGGATACTGAGGAGTATTACACCAGTTTCTCCGAGGACACGGTTCCTTATGAGCGCTATGTCACCGCAGCGGGCTATTCGGCTCGGATGAATCGGATTGGAACCATTGGCGATCGGGGTATGGCGCAGACCACTCCAACGCCTGGAACGGAACGATTTATTCAACTTGGTTCTGTTGGCGGCGATCGGGCAATTCCAGACCAAATCAACCGGATTGCTCAAGGCGTTAGCAAAAAGCGCGAACAAACTAAGGTGTTTAAACTCACCAACTTGTTTGAAAAAGCGAACATTGAAGTTGTCATCGGTGCTGCTTATCGTCAAGTGTTTGAGCGGGACATCGCGCCTTATGTCGCTGAAAAGGAATTCGTTTCCCTGGAAAGCCGACTGCGGAATGGCGAAATCACCTTGCGTGAGTTTGTTCAGAACCTTGGTTCCTCGAAGCTTTACCTCAAGGAGTTCTATACGCCTTATCCGAATACCAAAGTTATTGAACTTGGGACCAAGCACTTCCTCGGTCGTGCGCCCCTAGATCAGCTGGAAATTCGTAAATATAACCAAATCCTATCGACTAAAGGTCTGAAAGCCTTTGTGACGGCGATGGTTGAAACACCGGAATATGCTCAGGCATTTGGTGAAGATGTGGTGCCATACAACCGCTACCTTACTCTTCCTGCGGCGAACTTCCCGAATACTCAGCGTTTATTCAACAAGCTGACGAAGCAAGATGCAAAAGTAGAAATCCCTAGTTTTGTCCCTGCAATGTCTCCGGTTGATGTGGCGACATTGCCTCTGTTGGCAGGTGCGATCGCAGCCCATAAGAACTAGTAACAGTTCATAATTAAAAAAGCCCGATTGGATTAATTCAGTCGGGCTTTTTTATGCTGTTTTACAATGCTTTTATTCGATCGGCTGACTTAACTCCTTAAGTTAAAATCACGATTCCAAACACCGAATTGCATCCATCACGCCCCGTGCTTTAGTTAAGGTTTCTTCGTATTCACTCTCCGGGACTGAATCTGCCACTAGCCCTGCCCCCGCCTGAATACTAACGGTATGAGTTCCCTGCTCATTAGGCTGCACAATCATGGTCCGAATCGCGATTGCACTATTCAATTGTCCTTCAAAGTCATAGTAACCATACACGCCAGAATAGACCCCGCGCCGACAAGGTTCGAGGTCATTAATGATTTGCATGGCCCGAATTTTTGGTGCCCCGCTTACGGTTCCCGCTGGAATACAGGCTTTTAGTAAATCCCAGGCCGTTTTATCGGGGCGCAATGTCCCAATTACATTACTGACGATATGCATTACACGAGAATAGCGTTCAATTACCATCAGTTCATCAACCTTGACGCTGCCATTCACACAAACTCGGCCCAAATCATTACGGCCCAAATCCACCAACATCACATGTTCTGCGACTTCCTTTGGATCCGCCATCAGGTCTTTTTCTAGCGCAAGATCTTCTGCTTCATTTTTGCCCCGTTTTCGAGTGCCTGCGATCGGTCTGACGGTTGCAATTTTGCCAGTTCCATCAACGGTATGATCTGCCCTGACCATCACTTCTGGACTTGACCCAACAATCTGCCAATCTTTAAAATTGAAATAAGCCATGTAGGGCGAGGGATTGACGAGGCGCAACGATCGGTATAAGTGAAACGGGTCGCCTTTGAACTCCGTCGAAAAACGCTGAGAAATAACCACCTGAAAAATATCGCCCGCTTTGATATGGGCCTTGGATTTTTCGACCGCTTGGCAATAACTGGCCCTAGTGAAGTTGCTTTCAATGGTTAATTCACCCGTTGGCTGCGAATTCCAATGAAATTGTTTTGCATCATCACCCAGTGGACTTTGGAACTTTGTTACTAATTTAGAAACCCGATCGCAGGCACTTTCATAAGCACTTTTCAGATCGCCATCTCGTAAATCCGCATAGGCGATCGCCCAGACTTTCCGCTTCACTTGATCAAAAATCAACAAACTATCAATCTGCATCCAGAGACCATCGGGCAAATCCTCGGCTGTTATGGGATGAATGGTTACTTTTGGCTCAATCCAATTAATTAATTCATAGCCCCAAAACCCAAATAATCCACCAATTCCTGATGGTAATTCTGGGACTTTCACGGGACGCACTGGAGCAAGGCAATCGGATAATGCTTTGAATGGATCGCCTTCAAAAAGATTAACCTCGCCCGTACGATAGGTCTGGGTTGTTCTATTTCCCCGTGCTTCCATGATCCACAATGGATCGCAGCCGAGAAAACTATAGCGACCGATCGACTCGCCTCCTTCAACGGATTCTAATAAAAAGTTATAGGGCCGATCGCGACAGACCCGATACCAAGCTGAAACGGGGGTATCCAGATCGGCCACAAGTTCTTGATACACGGGAACAAAGTTTCCCTGAGTTGCAAGTTCACAAAATTCGTCGAAGGCTGGGAAAGTCATAGGAAAAGTATCACCGTTTTGACAATGGCTTTGACAATAGTACACGAGCCATTCGGTAACTTACGCGTAACAAAGGCCCTTCAAGCGTAACGATAAGCAATAGACTTAATCGGAAATAGGGTTTTGCGAATTTACAGCCCTTGCCTAGCAAGGCTTTGAATCTCTAAAAAATAATTTCCGATAATGTTTAATCTTCGATGGAGGATTGTGAGTAGAACATCGGTCCACATGATTGCCATGTTACCTAATTAAACTCGAAATCTAAAATAAATCAAGTATCGGTATGTAGCAAATATTACTGTATACTGAAGTTTAACAAAAGGCCAATCTCTTTACAGGGGAGCAGCAATTCTCATTATGAAAGTGTTTTATTTCCGATGCGGATATCTTTGTATAAAATCCTTTGCTATCTACTTTTGCAACTTTTTGTCCTAATTACTAAGCAAAAATGGTTAAAACTCAGTTTTCATCTAAGCATGGATTACAAAATATTCATAAACTATCGGGTCGTTCACTAGCTTCTAATATTGCTCTAGTCCTGACTAGTGGTGTTCTGCTAATTTGGTCTTTTCAATTTATTCAAGCTCAACTCACAACCGTAATGAGCGTTGATGCCGTAGTAAATAGCTTAGTAACGGAGATTCGTGCCCCAGAAGAAGGTGCAATTGCGGAAGTGATACCTAAAACAGGTCAAGCTATTAATTCTGAAGAGGTTTTGTTTTCTCTAGAGAATAAAAGAGCTAGTGAACTTCAAGTTAAAGAAATTTCTAGCCGCCTAAATCAACAAAAAGCAGAGTTGGAACAAGCAGAAATGCGTTTGGTACAACTCAATTCGCTGCTGTCTGTGGTGAGTCAGAACGCTGTTAGCCAAAAAAGGTTGGAAACATTAGAAAATCAACAAAATCAAAATCAAATACTGTCTGATCTTGAAGGTGCAAAGGCACGATATCAGCTCGCTCAACTGAACCATAAGAGAACAAAGTTTTTAAGGCAAGAAGGGGCTATCGCTCAAGCAAACCTTGATGCAGCAGTGATTGAGCTTCGTCAACGTGAGAGCGAAGGAAACAGTCTTGAAGCCAGACTTGCGACCGTACAGGTAAGCGAAGATGCTGTCCGTGACGGTTTATCTTTATCTAAAACAAGGAGTAACTACGATCCTGGTACTCGTCTAGAAGAATTACAGTTGCGAATTGCGGAAGGAAGTCAAGAAATACAAACTTTGAAAAAGAGAATTCAAGGTACTCAAGCAGAAGTGGAACAGTCACAGAGAGATTTAAAAGGCAAGCAAACTGTAGCGATTAAATCATATAAGTCTGGAGTTCTATGGGAGTTAAATGTCCAACGCGGAACATTTGTACAAAAGGGAGAGCTACTTGGAAAGATGGTGGACTGTGAACAGCGCTGGGTGGATGCTTGGGTAGATGAAAATAAGGGTTCTCCCAGAATTCCCGTGGAGGACGCTAGATGTGGTTTGAAGGCAATTGACAATCCTAGGGAATTTAGGTTGCTGGAAATCGCGTATACCCATTAAGGTCGAGAGTGAGGCGTTGAAAGAGACGATTCACATC
>JAPLHZ010000231.1 GCA_026389365.1 Cyanobacteriota bacterium | reverse complement strand
AAATGAGCATTTATTAGACTTATTTATCGCAATGTTTGGTTTGGACCCGACTTTGGTTAAATTAAATCCAAACTACCAGAGACTACTGGAATACGGCTCTCTCAGGGCTTGACCGACTGAAAATCTGTCCGGAGTGTTGTGTATATTAAATAGTTTATACGGCTGAGTCCCTGGTTGGGGGCGCAACCAAAAGTCATCTATCAGGTTTCAAGGTCAAGTTAACTTAATATCGTCTGCAAGACAAAAGACTTACAAATAAGAGTATTGTTAGTTACACTAAATCAGAAAAAAAAGCTGGTCGGCGCATGTCCACATTGAGTAATCTAGATATCGAAAAAGAAATTGGTATAAATATTTGCATATACCCATTTTCAAAAAAGAATCTCAGAGGCGCAAGTTACAATCTCACTGTAAGCAAATTGGCGTGGGATATAGTGACAAAGAAAAGTATTTATGATCCTCAGAGCAATAAATTAGTGATTCCTAATCTAATCCTGAAACCAGAAGCCTTGCAGCTAGCTGGTTTTCTTCATTTTCTGGCAGAAAGCGGTTTTGCTAGGTAGGCAGGCTCTACCACTGATCGCAGAGTAACGGCTTCCTTCAAAGCCAAGTATCACGGGAAAAGATGTCAAATGGGTTCTATAGAAACAAATGAATCTATTTGGGTATCTAAAAAGATATCTGGGACTTATCACTCTAAAGTTGCTTTGGTTTCTAAAGGATTGTCACATATTGGGACAACGTTAGACCCAGAGTATGTCGGCTGTTCTTTAATTGCCATTCATAACCACAGCAACCAAGACGTAAGTCTGACTCCCGAAATTGATACTTTTGCAACTTTAGTCTTTCATTAAACATTATCGGAAATTATTTTTTAGAGATTCAAAGCCTTGCTAGGCAAGGGCTGTAAATTCGCAAAACCCTATTTCCGATTAAGTCTATTATCTAAACAGTGAAGCTTCTATTAAACCCGGAAATGATCCAGGACGACCAGATATTTTGCGCAGCTATCACTTAAGTCACGAAGAAGATACATGGTTAGATCAAGATTTTAGAAAAATTACTGACAGATTGAAAATAAAAATGAAAGAGAGTACGGATTTTCAAGAAATTGTTGAACACCGTAAATCTCACAAAATCAAAATAGGATCAGGTGTGGTTTATATTTCTTTGTGCAGTCTACTTATCCTAACTATTCTTTCGTATGGGATCTTGGCTTCAAAGAAGACATTCTTCATTCTCGTCTAGGCACTGATATGCTAGTCAACTAATCTCGCCTAAACTTGAGGGTTTCATGTCCGAACTCGCCATTGTCGAAGCCTTCTCAGCTTTGACTGATACAAGGCGTAGTGCGGGAAAACGCCATCAACAGGCGCTCTGTTTTGCTCTGTTTACCTTGGCTGTTGCTGCTGGGAATCGTGGATTCCTCGCGATTGGAGATTGGTTAAAAGCCTATCACATTGATTTAGTGGTAGTCCTAAAAAGGAAAGGATGTAGGAAAATATCTAGATGGTTGTTAGAAAGTAAATCAATGTCAGAGTCAAGCCCATCCTGCCCATCCTGCCAGTCGGTATCAGTGGTTAAAAACGGTAGAACAAGGCATGGGAAA
>JAPLHZ010000339.1 GCA_026389365.1 Cyanobacteriota bacterium | reverse complement strand
GCTCAAATGTTGCTGGAGTCACGCCGCACAATCGTTTGAACTCTACAGGCTCTAAATTCTTAGCTTGTTTATAACTCACGTTCAATTAGCTGAATTTATATCTATTGTACAACTTTATTCGACTTTCGCAGGAGGTCTATTCTACCAGAATTGGAACTAAACGGTTTAGTTTAAATCACTCAAAAAGCAACTATTTCATACACCACCCATTTACAATTAATCCAAAATTAGCCTTTATTTTTTCTTATTCCTGTTTCTTTTTACGAGATGTACTTTGCAATTTGCTTGTAGCTTTGGGTTTTGGCACTTTTCTAATATGGTCTGAAAAATTGATCGCTTCTGGTTGTACACTGTGGTAGTTGCATGTTGCTGTGATTACTGCCCAAAATGCCTATTAATGCCAGTATTAAATGACTTGTTCGACAATACGCTAATTGTTTATGCATCGTTTTACGATCTCAACAGAATTAGGCCGATCATTGTATTTGAATACATGAAAGAAAATCGTTGGTGAGATAATGGCGATCGGTGGTGCAACTTTTAGTCGGTTTGATTTTGAATGATCTACGTTATCCAGAAAATGATTCTATGATCTATTCGATCGCATTTTTCTTGAATGGCTGATCGATCGAATGGTATGAATTACTCGTCTAATTGCTGCGCACCATGAAGTACGGTAAGGATTTCAATTTAGTTTGATTAGATGATCCGATATTTGCCTTCGATGATTTCGCGAATTCGATCGGTGGTCGGTTGTGATGCGATTCAGAGCCGCAAATAACTTCCAAAGTGGTAATCGCAACATCAAGATTAGCAATCACCCTTGCTTCAATCCTTCCCAATGAGGATAATCCCTAGGGCTTTAGGGCAATTTGAAGCGATCGCCGCGATCGCGGGTCCAACTAATAAAAAGATGTAAAGCAAGGGGATGTAAAGCATGAGTTTCCCTAGATTAATTTTTTGATTAAAATTGACTGAGTAGACTTATTGAGGTTGGTGAAAGACCTTCAATAGCTCAAACCACAACAGACCGATCGCGCCACCGAATAGACAGATAGCTAAGTCGATCGGATGCAGAAAAGAGAAGCTAAATAAGGTGCGAACAATCGGCACATACAGGACGATCGCTAGAAAAAACAATCCTCCACCCAGCACCCACCACAGCGCCGGATTAGGCGATCGTAAAATTTTGAGGCTGAGCCGCGAGGTCGAACCTTCACTCAAAATCAATCCTAAATTCACCAAAATTAGCGTGGTAAACGTCAAGGTACGGGCATCGAGTTCTCCTTGCCCCCGATCAAGCGCAATGATAAAAATCGTTAGGACGATCGCCAAAATTCCTAAACCTTGCAACAATGCCAAGCCCACCGTTTTCCGCCCAAATAAGGGTTCTTTGGGGTTCCGGGGTGGGCGCTGCATCACCGTTGCTTCGGCAGGTTCGGCTTCTAACACGATCGAACAAGCCGGATCGATAATCAGATGTAAAAATGCAACGTGAATGGGTAGCAATACTAACGGCAACTTAAACAACACCGGAATCAGTGACATCCCCGCGATCGGAATGTGAATCGCTAAAAGATAAGCCATAGCTTTGCGAAGATTATCAAAAATTCGTCGTCCCAGCTTCACAGCTTGCACGATCGAGGAAAAATCATCATCCAATAGCACTAACGCCGCCGACTCCCGCGCCACATCCGTCCCGCGTTGTCCCATGGCAATACCAATCTGAGCCGCTTTGAGTGCCGGGGCATCATTGACCCCATCGCCCGTCATTGCAACCACTTCACCCTTGTTTTTGAGCGCATTAACAATCCGGAGCTTTTGTTCCGGAACAGCGCGGGCAAAGATATTCGTATTTTGAATCTGCTGATCGAGTTCAGCGTCACTCATGCGATCCAATTCTGCTCCGGTTAGAATATCGCCCGATTGCGTCAAGCCAATCTGACGTGCGATCGCTTGTGCCGTAACAGGATAATCCCCCGTAATCATCACCACGCGAATCCCAGCGGTATAGCATTCTTGGATCGCTGCTGCAACGGTAGGCCGGACGGGATCAGACAGTCCTACCAAGCCGAGGAATTGGAACGGAAAATCATGCTGTTTATCTGGGAGGTGCCTTGGATCGATCGACGAATGGGGTGGCAGAAAGGCAGGTGGCGCATCCAACAGTGCCACTTTGGCTACGCCTAATACCCGCAATCCTTGGGCGGCCATGGCGCTGACTTGTACCACTAAATGTTGTTGTTGGTCAGGCGTAAAATGACACAGATCGGCGATCGCTTCCGGCGCACCTTTCGCTGCAATTTCATACTGTTTAGCGTCCGCTGATTGCCATACATGTGACATCGCCAGTAAATCCGGAGACAGCGGATATGCACGTAACAGTTTCCAGTCATGATGCAGATGCTCAGTCTGGGCAAGATAGCGATCGCCCAACTGCTTAAATGCCTTTTCCATCGGGTCAAATGGATCTCGCTGACTAGCCAAAATGCAAAACTCGACTAATTCATGCACTGCTTCGGGTAGTGGTGCTTCTGCATGTAATCCCAAATCATAGGGCGCAAACGACACCAACTGGTCATAGGCGCGGAGCTGTTGCACCGCCATCTGATTCAGGGTCAGCGTCCCAGTTTTATCCACACACAACACTGTTACAGCACCTACCGTTTCAACGGCAGCTACGCGCCTCGCCAACACATGGTTCTGCGAAATACGCCACGCACCCAACGCTAAGAAGATCGTCACGACCACCGGAAATTCATTCGGTAAAATCGCCATCGCTAACGTAATACCCGCCAAAATACCTTGCAGCCAATTACCGCGAGTGAATCCATAAATCACCACGATCGCAACACACAGCGATAATGCAATCCCCAATAAACGACTCACTAAGCGATTCATTTCCCGTTGCAAGGGCGTCGATTCTGCGTTCACGTTTTGCAACGCATTCCCAATCTTGCCCATCTCGGTTTGAACACCGATCGCTTGGACTTGAATTATTCCCTGACCCTGCACCACTAACGTAGCAGAATAGACAAACGGCAACTCATCGCCCCCCGGACGTGCCATTTCCACCTTTCCGACCGCCGCAACTTTGCGCACAGGCAGCGATTCTCCGGTTAATAGCGATTCATCGGTTGAAAGATTGGTACAAGATAAAACGATCGCATCCGCTGGTACCCGATCGCCCTCGGTGAGTACACAAAGATCACCCCGCACAACGTCGCGCCCCGCAATCCGTTGACGCTGACCATCGCGAATCACTAATGCTCTCGGACTCGAAAGATCGCGCAAGGCAGCAATGGCATGTTCTGTCTTACCTTCTTGATAGAGGCTAATCCCCATCAGGAAAAAGACAAAACCCAGTAATATCAGCGCCTCTTGGAGATCGCCTAAAACCCAATAAATAATCCCACCGCCCAGCAGCAAGAGAAAGATCGGGTCTTGAATGATGCCCCAAGCGATCGCAAATAGACTCCGCGATTGTACTGAGGGCAGTTCATTGGGACCATCTTGTTCAAGCTGTGCGATCGCGGTCGCAGACGACAAGCCAACTTCCACTTGTGGCGATGAACCACTTATAGGATTGGCATCACTCGAATGAGTTATCATATAGATCTTTACCTATGCAATATAAAATAATTTGTGAATTTAGATTGATTCTAAACACTGACTTTAAAGAAGTTGTGAAACCATATAAAAGTATTTGAAAAATTCAGCATTCATGGGTGCTGCAACTATTATTAATAACTTTTCTATGAGTTATCAAACGATCGATCACCAAAAGTACAGAAAAATAAACCCAGGGATGACGATCGCAAACACAACCGTGACAATCGAATGTAAAAACTTTTTCTATCTCTTCCATTCTCAATTCTTAATTTTCCACACCACAAAACAAATCACCAATCCCACACCGAAATAAAAGATTCAATTCATCTTACGATCGTCTTCAGCACTATGAACAATCGGTTGATTAGCTTGTTTTTGGCGTTCATACCATTCGATCGTACTTTCCTTGGGTGGCTGATCGATCGATCGGTGGTGGGCGACAGTCAATCCTTGCTGGAATGGTGAGAGCCGATTGTGCTTGAAGATGCCATAATAAACGAGTCCATATTGTGGTGCGGCTGTTATGAATCTTCGCCAAGATCTTTTAAGATTGATTGAGCATATGTCTGATGAACAGTTGGCGCTTTTGATGCCATTGATGATGACATTGCGAGAAAATTATCGGCCAGAGTTATTTTCTAGTGAGTCTTCTACTGCTTATCAGGATTGGACTGGGACCGAAAACGATATTTACGATGAGATTTTTGCAGATGAATTGGCGACGCGGTGATGTGTTGCTGTGTAAGGTGCCGATGCCTTCCACACAGCTTCAACAATTTAAAATTCGTCCCGCGATCGTTGTTTCGGCGAATGAATTAAATCGAGTTTCGGATGATTTGATGGTGGTGCCTTGCACTTCAAATACAAGACGATCGCTTTCAGGGACACAGTATTTAATTACGGGGAATGAGACGGTGACGATCGGAATTCGGGTAGATTCCGTGGTTCGTTGTGAGTCGATTTTCACCATAAATCAATCAATGGTTTTACGGCGCTTAGGGGGGTTGAACGATCGGACTATCGATCGAATTAATAGACTTAATCGGAAATAGGGTTTTGCGAATTTACAGCCCTTGCCTAGCAAGGCTTTGAATCTCTAAAAAATAATTTCCGATAATGTTTAATGATTGTCTGATTGCGGCGTTGTCGTTGGAAATATAGAATTCTTAATTCTTCACTTTTCACACTACAAAACAAATCGCCAATCCCACACAGAAATAAAAGATTCGATTCATTTTACGATCGTCTTCAGCACTATGAACAATCGGTTGATTAGCTTGTTTTTGGCGTTCATACCATTCGATCGTACTTTCCTTGGGTGCTTAGTCGATCGGAGTGGCGATCGATCAGCCTAAATTCCTGCTGTGAGGAAAGATAGTTTGATGGTTTGGTGCGATTGGTAAAGTTTAGAGGTGATAGATAACTTTATACCTAATACCTATTAGGAGCAGGGCTGTTTCATTCTAAATTTCGACATTTTGTGCATCTACGAGAACGCGCCGTTCCAGGCATCAGAGATTTTCGTCTTCGATGGCTGAAACCACATAAACTCGTCACCTAAATCTAGAATGAAATGACCCTGCTATTAGGAGGACTTTATACTTACTAAGAGGAGGGATCTCTCAGCCATTCGTTCAATGCATTGTTATGTTTTAATCTTCATTTGGACACAACCAATCAAGGATTGAAATGACTAATAGCTACGAGAGCTACAGGTATTGGTAGAAAATACCTCTGTTGTCCAAGTGTTGGAAGTATTCTGGACTTACTTAGCCATCCTTTTGATATTGTTTTTCCTGCTTGCTTATGTTGTTCAAGCAACAAATGGTTTAATTCACCTGTGCTAGGTAACATAGCTTCTCTTTCAAGTATTTGAATTACTCTATTAACATAATCAGCAGAATAACCATTAGGTTGAATTGGCATACTTAAATCTTCACCAAAAGCGTAGAAAGTCAAATATGATGAACCATTATGACTAAAATGTTCTTCTACCTCAAGCATAGGATGAGTAGCAAACAGTAGGTATCGGCTGCCTTCAAGATTTGGAATCTCTCTAAATAAAGCAGCACTAGAAATAATTGTAAAATCTGCCTGCCGTTGTCTAGCTAGTGAGCAAGCAAGGTCTCCTATGGAATCAGAACGTTTGATGGGACGATGTTTCCAAGTGTCTTCTCCATCAGAATTTCTTTTTTCATCTTTAACCCAAGGGCGTAATCCTGCTAGCAAGTAAGTATCACTACCGCCACCAAAAAGGTTAAATTCTGGATCAAAAGTAATTTTGCGAACTTTCCAATTTTCATCTTTACGCTTAATAGTTGCAACTTTGGCTTGTGCGGACTCACTAACAGTAGCTTGATTAATCGAAAATATTGGACGTTCCCATTGCACAGTATCAAATTTTAGTTTAAATTCTGCTTGATCTCGTGCAGGCAATCCTAGCTTTACCCAATATTCTAACCTTTGAGCCAGCATTGACCTATCAACTACTGCTTTTGCTTTTAAATCTTTCTGAAGTTTGCCAAGATTTTCATTCATTCTTTGATTTTGTTCATCTGCTTTTTTCAAAAGCTCATCAATGATGATTGGTTGATTTGCTTCAACAGCTTTTTCTACTTGATCCTCATCTAATGAACCAAGAATTCTTAGCCTTAGTTGCTCATCTGCTATACCTAGCTGATCAAATTTTGCGTGTAAAATTTCCTCTCTTCTGGCTTCATGGGTTTCTGTCATCATTAAGTAGTAAGCTACGACATCAGATACTTGCCCAAGTCTTGCAACTCTTCCATTGCGTTGCATAAGAACCGCTGGAGAAGAACTTAAATCCCAATGTACGACTCGGTTTGCCACTTGAAAGTCAAAACCTTCATCAGCAGCAGATGTTGCAACTAAAACTCGAATTGACTTCTTATCTTCACCTCGAAATTTACGAACAACGTTCTCTCTTTCACTACTACCCATACTTCCAGTCAACTTATCAGAAATTCTAGGCAGAGCTTTTGTAATAATCTCACAAGTCTGTAAAATTTCAGTGAAGACAAGAAAGCGTGATTCAGGATACTTTTCAAGCATCTTTTTCAGCCAATTTAGTTTGGCATTTTCTACACCATCACCTTGAGTTGATATTGAGAAGTTAAGCAATCTAGTTGCTAAACTAGTTAACTCAATAATTTCATCAGGCGTGGCACTAAAATATTTACCTTCATCATCTTTTTTTCGTAAAGCCTCACTAAATTTATAGATGTCATCAACTTTCCCCCCACCTGCGAGACTTGCAAGCCTAAAGTGAAAACTATCACTCGGAAAAGATACATCTGCATATTTATTAGAGCTACCTAAATCAAACTCAGCAATTCTCTGAGAAATTTGGCTAATTAACTTACGCAAACTTTCCGTACTGTCTGAAGTGTCTTGTCTATAGATTGCTTGAGTTTTCCAAGTTTTATGGCGAATACACCAACGAAACAGCCAAATAGCTCCTGCGATAGAACTGCTAGTTAGCCTCATCTCAAGTTGTCTTGTCGCAAACCCACCAAAACTTTCGCCGTTATCTAAGCAGATTTTTTGAACTGCTGCACGTATCTCTCCCATAATTTCAAGATATTCAGGAGGTGTCTCAAGTTTAACTCGTTCTACAGTTAGTCTTGGAAATAGTGGCTGATCAGTCCAGCTAAGAACATCATTTTGTTGCCTCCAAATAACAGCGGCTTTAGAATCCTCCTTTTTTAATTCTGCTATGAGATTATTTTCACGAACTTCACTAGAAAAAGCATTTTCAAATACAGTCTGATGAGAGATTAGACGCAGTAGATTGATAAATTGCGTGCTTGAACGAAAAGGAGTAGCACTCATCAAGACTACAAGTTTGGGCGGTTCTGAATCTTGCCAATATTCCCCATTGATGAGTTGATATGCAGCTTTATAGGTTTGAGTTGCTAGATTAATCCGTTCGATTCTATTTAACTCCTCACTACTCCCACAATGATGGCATTCATCAATAATTAGAATCTCAGGTCTGACATTTTTGGGTAAGTTATCTTTATCTGCTTCTTCAACATAAAGACGTGCTGCATCAATACTGGCAACTTGAATACCACCAGTATTATTACTTCCATAACTTCTAAAGGAATCTACTACTTGAACAATGTTTTGATTTTGACCATCAACTGTTAGCGCCCCTTTCATTACAGACTGTAATTTGAAGCAAGCATCTTCAACAAGTCCAG
Source organism: Cyanobacteriota bacterium (assembly GCA_026389365.1). GTDB lineage: Bacteria > Cyanobacteriota > Cyanobacteriia > Leptolyngbyales > Leptolyngbyaceae > JAAFJU01. The sequence goes on along the minus strand of JAPLHZ010000339.1, from coordinate 20,127 downwards.
CTTTAGTTAGATATAAACATCTAAATCTCTCAAAGCTACCTTTTGAAATCAGTAAATCTCTCAGAACTAAACCAATCTCAATAGTCTTCCCAAGTCCAACTTCATCCGCAATTAATAATCTTTTAACCTTGCCATCATTATCCTTCATGTATTGTTGTAAGGCTAATTGATGAGGGAATGGATCTTTATCACTTGCTGTAATTCGTCCAGAAAAGATGTTAGCTAAAATCTCTAAAGCTCCAAGACGCATAGCAGTATTCACATAAAAATCTTGATCAATTGATGAGGCTTCTAGGACGCTTTCACCAGCAGAGTATTCTTGTGAAGTATAAATTCGTTGCATCACGTCCGGGAATTCCTTCTCGTACCAACCCCATGGACGGAAATTATTTCCAGGTATTCCTCGTCGGTCTGTTATTTCATTAATATTTGCGGTAGCGCCCCTTGTATAGGAGTAGTGGGTAAAGAATCGATCAGAGCCACTATTTGGGTCTCGGACGAAAACCAGATCCGAATGATAACCGTCTGAGGAAGGAATTTCAAATATTGGCATATATCTAGCTATTATTTCTTAGATTTTTTGCTGGTCAAGAATATGCGGTTTTCAATGCTGTAAGAATTCAATATTATTCCTTGAGCTGTCTTTAGATACAGGGAAACTACCGTAAAACATTACCACGCAAGTATATGTTAGGCAGGAATTCTCCGTATACACACTCGATATGGCAAAATGATCACGCTACTCTCAATTTTCTTCATATTTCGCCTACGAACAGGCTACCAAAGAAAGCAGTAGAGCAAGTCAGACGCTTAGGCTTTTCAGCCCGCACCCACTGAAGCTACATCATTAGGACTTACGCATTGACAGAATAACCGACGTAGTAGTCGTGCTTTTTAGCCCTTTCAGCTTTATTTATTAATCTTTCCAGGAATTTAAATTCCTAGAAAGGCATTTAAAAAGGCTGAAACAACCTATTCTCCTTACTACATAATAGGGCAGATTTGTACAGTGCGTAAGTCCTAATCATGTCCAATTCGATAGCCCGCATTTCAATTACAGTCGGGACCAACGATCGATCGCCCTAACCCCCAATTACCCCGCCATCCTTCTGCCAATACCAATATTCACAGCCCCACAACAACACCGTCGAATACTCCGATCGCGCCAATCGGTCCACCAATAGCTGCATCCGTCTCGGCGACGCACTAGGATAATCCGCCCGATCGTTCGCCACTAACTGTTTCGGGTAGTTCTTCAATCAACTTTTGCGACAAATCGAGAATTGTCTGACCATTTTGTTTTGCTTTCTCGATTATCGCCAGTAGTCCCGATCGCTCCATATCCCCATCCCTCTCAACTTCTTCAAGTCTAGCAGAGAAAATATTATGCCGTCTGATGAGACCGATCGCACCGACCCAAACGCAAAGACGATCGGGATGGGCGATCGTTTACTTGTCATACTCTTGAACTCGGAATGCCTGCTTCTGCCCTCGCATATTTTGCTTCAGAACTCGGATTAGGCGATTTTCTAGCGTCACTTCATTCTGCATCGAGAGAAAGTCATGAAGAACTCGTATCTTCCCCAAATAATCCCGATCGGCTTTACACAGCACAATTCCCGAATGATGAATAACCGTGGAATGAAGCTGTAAAAAATCCAATCGGTTTTCCGTCAGTACAATGCGATCGAGATCTGTCGCATACTGCAAAACCTGATCATCTGGAATTTTCTGATTCGCCTGACCTGCTTCGTAGGACGTTAGGACACCGTAGGAGAGCGATCGCAACTGATGAACCATCTGAATTGGGAAATTCTCATTGGAATAAAACTTAAACATCGAATCGCTACTCATCCTCAGCAATCCACTGATCAATTTCGGATTGATGGGTACGATAATACTCCCACGCCGCCGCCAAATCCTGATTCGTCAGCCCTGGATAATTCTGCAAAAGCTCCTCTGTCGAAGCGCCTTGCTGATGATAAATTACCAACGTCCAGACAGGAATTCGGGTATCTCGAATCCGCGCAGCCCCACCACAAACGCCGATCGTCTTCCGAATTGGATTTTGGCGAGATTGGACAAACTGTAGCGTTTCCTCTATCGCCTCATCAGAGAGCTTTGCGATCGTCTCTAAAAGTTGTGTTTTGAGCGTCATAATCGCTTTTCCCTTATGCACACTTAGCGATGGGGCACTTCAATTATAACGGAGTCCTTAGCTCGGGCAGCATACAATGTGTAACACCTGATCGCACCGACCCAAACGCAGATGAGATCGGGAGATGCGATCGCCTCGGGACTAAGCCGATCGCGCTAAACCTCATCCCTCAAATATTGACGGCAAATCTCGGTACCCATTAATCACACGAGACACATCAATTCCATCTTCACGGGGAAAGTAAAAAACTAAATAACCATCTACAATAAATGCCCGAAGGTTCGGGGTTAGGCGATCGTAGGACTTCCCCATTCTTGGAAAATCTGCTACCAATTTACATTTTTCACGAATTCGATCGAACAACCGACTACCCGCCCGCGCATCATCCTGTGCAACATATTCACAGATTTCCCTAATATCTTTCAATGCCATCTCTGCAAATGAATAACTAGCCAAGCTGTTCTAAACGAATCTGCTCAATTCGGGCTTGCATTTCTTCAAAAACCGCCTCACCATCCACCACCCGCCCAGCACGAATATCCTGAGTTCCCAGATCGATCGCCTTACGTAGTTTTTCCAATTGAGCGTCTTGTTGCATCAGCAATTCAATCGCCTCATGTAACACATCATCCATTGATGTATAGCGACCCGACATGAGGCAAGCCTGAATAAAATCTTGTTGATCCTGACGAAGTGCAATATTCACGCTCACTCCTGAAGAATTGTATAGTCTCAACTATAACCTCCCATCGATCTCATCTGGAAACCGATCGCCCCTACCCCAACGCAAAGCCGATCGGGATGTGCGATCCTTTGAATTTCGCATCAGTTCTCTGGCAAAAAGTCTTCCTGAAGAAGTTCTGCTAACGTAAATGGACAGACCTCCGGAAACACCGATGGATCGAGTCCCGTTTCATCAGCAGCGTTCGATCGCGCCACACGGTAACATTTTTCTAAGATTAATTCTGGCAACTCCCGCAAGCTCGGACTTTCCTCAATACGATCGCTGATGCCTAACCGTGAATTCCGAATCGAACTCCGCCAACTCCCCGATCGCATCGTCGGCTGATAATTCCACTTGAGCAAATGCAGCAGCAACACTTTTAGATAAGACTCGATCGCCCGTTTCTGACTCTTCCCCATCGCCTCTAATTCATCTAACAAATTGGGGACATCTATATCGTTCAACCGCCCCTCACTCAGAAGCGTCGCTGTGACATCGAGCCATTGATAATAATCGCGATCGTACAAATCCAGTGGCATGGTATTTCAACAACAACTGAACAACTCATAGCATTTCTTTAAGCGATTCACCAGAATTATAACGGAATCCCCTGTCACCGCAAAAGACATAACATCCGATCGCCCCTACCCCAACGCAAAGCCGATCGGGATGGGCGATCGAACGACTCGGGACTAAGCCGATCTCCGTTGCACATTCCGTTGCACATAGTGATGGACTTCGTGTTGGACTTGATGGGCGATCGCTTCTAAATCGGCTGTTGGTAACAATCCACCCAATTCAGACTGAAGTAAAGCAACCAGTTTCGATCGATCGATATACTGCATCGTATCCGATAGATAAGTTGCCAGGTTTGCACCATGGTCAATTCCCGCACCAATGTCGCAGTTCACAGATTCTTCAATGTTGAGTAGCTCTTGAAGCCGATCGCCCTACCCCCCAATTACCCCGCCACTTCTGCCAATACCAATATTCACAGCCCCACAACAACACCGTCGAATACTCCGATCGCGCCAATCGGTCCACCAATAGCTGCATCCGTCTCGGCGACGCACTAGGATAATCCGCCCGATCGTTCGCCACTAACTGTTTCGGTTCCCAAGGTTCCGCCTGCGCCTCCGCAATCCAAGCTTCACGCCCCTCTCGAACTATCTCGCGCTGCCAACTCTGAAGCTGATCCCAAAACGCCTCTTCTGGCTCTAGATAGGCCCCCGAATTCCCCCACGGAACCTTAGTATAAACATTAAAACCCACCGCATCCGCCACCGCCAAACTATCCTGAAACGCAGGCAAATCCTCCGATAGCTTCGGGCTGGGCAAATGAATCGCATTGGTGAGCAATATTTTCTGCGATCGCCACAGACTCGATCGGACCAACGCCACCTTACGTCGCACAAAGTCCGGACTCAAAAACCGCCCGCCCGCAATCTCTAACCGCGTAAACGGTTCATTCTCAATCTGCCAATACTGAATCGCAGGCGCATACCGATAATGCTTCGCTACCTTATCCACAAACTTCAACGACAAATCCGCCACCGCCGGACTCCTCAGATCTAAGGCAATGTCCCCCGACTTCGTGTCATACCGATCGCTCACCCACCCTGGAAAATGAAACTCCGGCCATCGAGGCACCTTCATCCCCACCGCCAGCGCCACCGTAATATTATTGCGATGGGCTTCGTCTAGTAACCAATCCAACTGGGAAAAATCAAACTGCCCCGGCGATCGTTCAATTTCATTCCAATATGCCCCCAGTCGAATCCGAGTCAGACCCAACTGACAAATTTCCCGAAACGCCGCCTTATAATCCACGCCCAAGTAATAACATTGCAGCGGACTAAACGTCGTCCCCAAATGGGTCGGGCGTTGAAACTGGGGTATCACCGATCGGCTAGTCAAACTTTGAGCCGATGCTAACTGCGATCGCCCCATTAACCAAGCCCCAATTCCACCCATGAGAAAAAATTTACGTCGAGTCGATCGCATAGCTTAGAAAAAATGCTGACAAGCAAAGAGAATTAGAAATAGACATCCATCGTCGATCGGCCCGTCGTCTTCAACCAATTCTGCGCCTCGATGTAGTTATTGGGGGCCAACAAAATCGCTCGCTTCCAATATTCCGCTGCCTGGTCAAATAGGTTCTCACCCACCTCATTGTCGCCGTCCTCTATTGCCTGTTCGCCTTGGTAGTGATAGATCACCGCCACATTGTTCAAGGCCTGAGGCATTCGAGGATTAATCTCCAGCGCCTGATTATAATATCCCAGCGCCTCCTCATGGTCGCCATTACTCGCCTTAATCAAGCCAATATTGTAAAGAATGTAACCCCGATCGTTCGAGTCATCCTCTAGTTTCAACGCTTCTGCATAGTTATCTAGCGCTTCCGCATACTCACCATCTGCCTGCGCCGACATGCCATCGCGGTAGTAGGCAAAGGCTTCTTTTTCACGCTTACTAGCTGGAAACACCTTCAAAATGATGTCCGCCATCACCGTAAAGCTTTTATCGATAAAATTATCGTTGCGCTGAGAACGTGGCATAGGGAAATAAGTGATAGAAGAGGTCAGAGGAATTCGGCTTTTCTATTGTATTTCGACTCGGTAGTCTTAAGGTAATCTCTCCAGAAAAAACACGCATTTATTTATGAATCAATTTCCCCTCAGATCATCCGCCAACTCATCACCAAGCACACCAATGGAAAAAAATGGCAAACATTGACACATAAGTATAAAAAATACTTGCGTTCCCAAATTTACCTAGAAAAAATCTATCTCGAATAAGCTGCCATCGGCTCTTTAATAAATCGAATATACAAATGCTTAAAGGTCGATCGCAACACACGCGGAGCACCAAAATCTATTGCCATCATCTTCTCTGGCAACTTCCAGCCGTCAAATCTTAATTCTGTTGGAGTCAAGAGTGGAAACTCAATCTCTTCGAGTTCAGGACAAAGCCCTAATTTACGAGCCGCTGCTATGGTCAATACTCGCTCCGGTGCGACTTGTAGCAGATCTACGATCGATCGGTCTAATGCAAACACATTGGCCGATGCCGCCAAAATTCCTAATTCGCGAGGTTCACCATTACTCGGTCCATTGCCCTCATGTCCAATAATTCCATCTAAAATTGTCAAATTCGGTGAAATTGTCCGCGCCGTCTCCACTAGCATTTGGCCAAACCGGGCTTCATCCTTACCCGCTTCCATATGCCACCACGCCTTCATTTTTCCCGGCACACAGCCAAACAAATTCTTAACTCCCATCGTCAAAGTGAGCTGAACGTGGGATTTCACCTTGGGCAAGTTAATCACCACGTCCGCTTCCATGACTTCTTTCGATAACAAAAGATGATCAAACTCCTCGCTAATGGTTTTGTAGCGTGCACCCTTAAATTCAACGATCGGCACGCTTAACTCATTCATCAACGGTAAATATCCATTCGCCTGAGCCACCCCATGGGCACTGCCAAAAGCCGGACCATCCCCGAGAAATGGCTTTCCGCCCGCCGCAATCACCAATTCAGCCACACAATAAACAAGTTCGGGACGGGTCACGCATTCTTGGGTTGGCCTTGCCCCCGTGAGCAAATTTGGCTTCAAAAGAACCCGATCGCCCGGTTTCACAAAGGCCGTCATTCCGCCCAACGGTTCAAGCAACGCGGCTACAGATTGACGAAGATCGTCAAGGACATAGGAGGAAGCGCGGATGAGGCTGACGGAAGAATCTGACACTAAAGTAATCCTGAAGAGTAGTAAATTGTGGATTTGAATCGATCGGTCTTGCTAGTCTACTTCACTAACCTTAAGCGCGCCAAGCACTTTCATCCGTCCAGAGTTTATTGATGCACCAAGCATTGTCTTGTCCTGGATTGCGCTCTTTTACGGTCGTCAACATTTTCTGAAGACGATCGTTATCGCCATGGAGCCAATTAACGAGTTGAGTGTATTTACGTTGGGTGGCTTGTTGGATAGATTGCATGATAATTGCCTCAAAATAAGAGAGATTTAAAAGTTGACGGACCCATAAGCGTTGTCTGGGATCACCTGTCACGCCTATATATTCAGACTGCCTTTTTTAGGGAGATAATCCAACAAATTAAATTAAAAGATTTAATTCAGAAGAACGATCGACCTAAAAAAGGGTTACGAAGAATGCGTACACAAGCCAATTTTGACTTATGTCCCTAAAATTTTAGCAAAGATCCCGGTGCAGATCCTGACAACGTGACTCAAAAAATGTAAAGCGATCCCCAATTTCGGGTAATCTCTGGCGCTCCTATTAAACTCCTATTAAAGTTGCTAAAAATAAACTTCAAATTTGATCTGAAATTTGGCACGTCTATTGAATCGATTTAAAATAAACAGATAAAATTTATCTCAGTTAGATTTATTTCAGTCAACCTGTCACCCATTACTTTTTCATGTCAATTAAAAACATCGTCTTTCTGGGCCTACTCGTTTTTATCCCCATTTCGATCGCCGCTAATATCCTCCATTGGGGGTCGCTAGTGGTCTTTCTGACTGCTGCTGCGGCTATCTTGCCCTTGGCCGCTTGGATGGGCACGGCGACGGAGGAAATTGCTGTTGTCTCGGGTCCAACGTTGGGCGGATTGCTCAATGCCACGTTTGGAAATGCAACAGAGCTGATTATTGCAGTTGTCGCACTGAATGCGGGGCTGGTGGATGTCGTGAAGGCCAGCTTGACAGGTTCTATTATTGGTAATTTGCTGTTGGTGATGGGATTGTCGATGTTGCTCGGCGGTCTACGTTACAAAGAACAGTCGTTTCAGCCTGTGGTCGCGCGGGTGAATGCGTCGTCGATGAATTTGGCAGTGATTGCGCTGTTGTTGCCGACGGCGGTGAATTACACTTCGACCGGAATAAGTGAATCCACCATTCAGACGCTTTCGGTAGCGGTGGCGGTGGTGTTGATTGTGGTATATGGCTTGACGCTGCTGTTTTCCATGAAGACTCATACCTATTTATATGATGTCGGAACAGCGGGCGATGCTGCGATCGAAATGGCTGGGGCAAATCTAGCTGGAGAAAAAGAAGCCCATCAACCGAATTTGAAACTTTGGATCGGGGTGTTGTTTGCTTGCACCATTGGGGTTGCAATAGAATCTGAGCTTTTGGTGGGCAGTCTAGAAGAGGCGACGGCGATGTTAGGACTAACGCCACTCTTTACGGGGGTGATTTTGTTACCCATTGTGGGAAATGCGGCAGAACATGCGACGGCAGTGACGGTGGCGATGAAGGACAAGATGGATCTGTCGGTGTCAGTGGCGGTGGGATCTAGCCTACAGATTGCGCTGTTTGTCGCTCCGATGTTGGTGATTGTGGGTTGGTTGATTGGTCAACCGATGGATTTGGATTTCAATCCTTTTGAACTAGTGGCGGTGATGGTGGCGGTGTTGATTACCAACTCCATCAGTTCCGATGGCAAATCCAATTGGTTGGAGGGCACGTTGTTGCTTGCGGCCTATGCGGTTTTGGCCCTGGCGTTCTATTTCCATCCGGTTATCGCCACTGCCTAACGCTAGATAAAATCGAGTGCAGTCATGCAAAATAGAGAAAGCATCAATTTGACGCTCTTTATTTAAATCGATCGCACTTATTGTACTAATTTGTACTAATCCATCCTTCTACCTAACTCCCCCATCTGAGGTCTTTCCATGGCAGCGCAAAACAAAGAATTCCCCATCCAAAAAACAGATGCAGAGTGGCAAGCAGAGCTTTCTCCCGAAGCCTTCAAAGTCCTGCGTAAGCATGGTACTGAACGCGCTGGAACTAGCCCACTCGATAAGGTTTATGATGAGGGAACCTATTCCTGTGCGGGATGTGGCACACCGTTATTTTTGGCAGATACCAAATTCAACAGTGGCACAGGTTGGCCTAGCTTCTTTCTGCCGATCGATGGCGCTGTCGAAACCACTGTCGATCGCACCTTGTTCATGACCCGGACCGAAGTGCATTGCGCGAAATGTGGTGGACATTTGGGTCATGTTTTTAATGACGGACCAAAACCTACGGGATTACGCTATTGCATGAATGGCGTTTCTATGAATTTTGAACCACAAGCGTGAGTGATTACTTCGCATTCAACATGCCCGTAAAATTACGTACAACAGCAAAAACTACGATCGGAACCCCTCAAGTCCGATCGCTTAAACAGCCTGTTTGAGCGTGATACAGCTCTAAAACTGAACCCGATGGATGACTGCGATCGCTTGCATTTACCCATCGGGTTTTGTCTAGAAATGTAAAGTATTCCGAAATCTTCCGAAAGGTTGTAACGATCGGAAGGACTTTTGACTCTCCAGGGCAAAAGGCTGTATCTTTAGGGAATCAAAAGATTTTCTTAAGGTTTGCTTCCACTTCACAGCCCTGATCGCTCTGCTCTAATTTTTGCCCTACTCAGAGGTATACGCAATGGCGACGTTATCATCCAATACATCTCTCAACATAATAAACCCACTCAGGCTTCGCCAAATTTGGACTCTTGTAGAATCCAGCCAAGCAAGTCTATTAGTCCGTCTTGATGACCCAGATCTTGAACAATGGTTAATGCGTCAGTTCACGAAGGACCAAACGTTGAGTCCGAGTGAGTCGCAAGCGATGATTCATTATGTTCATAGTAAGTTGCCCTTGATTCGTGATATGGCTGAACAAAAGGTTCCGGCGCTTACTTAAATTAATGACCACTGGTCGTTGTTTAGAGTGTTTTCTGGCCTCTATGATCCGTTGTTCGGCATAAACCCCGACATCCGTATAGCAGTGATTGCATTTCCAACTCACTTCGCCCGATCGGATATGTCGCAGCACAGGATAGGAGCAGCAAGGACAGATATGCTTATGCGTCATCGATTGCTCAAGCGTGAAGGGTGCCGTTGCATTGGCTTGGTCTCCATTCATAGGATGTAGATCAAACGCTCGAACCGAATTGGCAAGTATTTTATTCATTTATAATTTACCGAACTTAATATGATTTGCTCGGTAGCCTAAAGAGTATTTTTAAAAACCGATCGACAGTTGATGGAGAGCAAGATGTCAACGGATTTCTTCCAATTGATTTAACTATAGCTGTTTAATTGTAAACAATTTGTTAAGTTGTTTGTCTAATCGTTAAGTTATGTGCAGAGGAATTGTTGTCTATCAGATTACTACCTGCGGGATTGTGGCTGGGGCATTGGGGGTTCGGCAGGTTTGGTGAGAAGTTGTTGAGTGAGGATAAAGCCTAGATAGGACGGCAACAACACCACTAGTAAGGCAATGGTGGCGATCGTGACTTTTGTCCAGGGTGACTTTTGACCGTAAGTTGTGCGGTAGGGGTCAATGGGCAATAGCTCCGCCCGAATTACTTCTCGCATGGCAATCGGGCGTTTGAAGCGCAGGCGACGATCGTCGAGCTTTTCGAGCAATATCCAACCCGCCATCGATTCTTCTTCTAACACTTGTTTTAAGGCGGATGGATCGCGAAATGAGTCTTGGGCCGATCGTAAAATTTTGAATTCCCAACCGACAAGCCTTGGATCGCTATTTCTTCGTTCTTTATTGGTTGTCTTTTCATCCATGGGATCAATCGTTTCTTTAGAGTCGTAGGGTGTCAACTGTTCTTCCTCGTCTTGTAAAAGAGCCTGGTTCTGGAGTTGTTGCGATCGAAGCCATACCCCCACCGCAACGAATTGAAGTCCCGAGCTTCCGGCGAGAAGGCTAAGAAGGGCGAGTTCACTCATGAGGTTTAGGGGGGGCCTATAAGTAAGCATCGAGTAACCAATCCGGTCCGATTGATTGTAAACCTAGTTTTTTCAATTCGATCGCCTGTGTCATTTCTGTTAAGCCCAAATCGCCAATAGGCGTGGGTGCTGAGGCTCCGCCAATAATTTTCGGCGCGATAAAGGCGTAGAGCTTTTGGACGGATTTGTCTTGCAATGCTCGGGCTGCTAATGTTCCGCCACATTCCCAGAGAACCTGTGCCTGTCCCCGATCGTATAGGATTTTCATCACAGAATCTGGGGTTAATACGTCCAGTTCAATGATTTCGACCCCTTGATTCGTCAGGGCATTGTGAATGTCTGAGTTGGGGTTCGGTTGAGTGAAAACAACAGTTGGGGCTTGGTCGCAGTTCCACAGATTTGCAACAATCGGTAAATCTAGCGATCGGCTCATCACAACCCGCAATGGAATCCGATCGCTGACTCCGTGGCAAGTTAGGTTTGGATTATCTTTACGAACCGTATTTCCACCAATGATGATGGCTTGGCAATGCGATCGTAATTCATGAACCCAGCGCCGCGAATCCGGGGAGGTAATCCAAGCGCTGTGGCCTGTTGTTGTAGCGATTTTCCCATCGATCGTCATCGCATATTTCAAAATTCCAAAGGGGCGTTGATGTAAAATTCGATGAGCAAACGCTTCATTTAGAGTTTGGCAGGCATCTTCTTCAACTCCGACGGTGACGGCGATTCCTGCGGCTTTTATTTTCGCAATGCCACTGCCCGCTACTTTAGGATTGGGATCGACCATACCAACAACAACACGGCTAACCCCGGAGGCAATCACGGCATCAGAACAGGGGGGGGTGCGTCCAGTGTGGTTGCAGGGTTCGAGATTGACGTAAAGTGTGGCACCCAGTGTGGCTTTATCGGTTTGGGCTTTATAAGTTTGGGCTTCATGGGCTGAGTTAGCCGATCGCAATGCAAAAATTTCAGCGTGAGGTTCGCCTGCTTTTGGATGGTAGCCTTCGCCGATAATTTTTCCGTCTTTAACAATGACACAGCCCACCATTGGATTTGGGGCGGTGTTACCGATGGCGGTCCGGGCGAGGTCTAGAGCACGTCGCATGTAGTAGCGATCGTCGTCCGGGAATGGTTGTGCTAAATCAATCACGGCGCGCTACCAAGAGGGATCATTAAATAAATAAATTGTGATGGTTTCAACATCAGGAATGGCCGTAATACAGCCTCGCACATCTTCGCCATTCATTTCCACTTCGCAGGCATTGCAAGATCCGACCATACATCCGGTGGGAATACTGATCTCTGCGCGTGTGGCAACCGTGAGCAATGATTCGCCAGGAGTGGCGGTGATGGTTATGTTGTCTGGGAAAAAAGTGACTGTGCTGGGGTTCATGGGACGATCGTAAATGATTGGCGTAGCTTTAGAAAATTATACAAATTCAAATGAGCATTCTATTTTTTTAAGAGAATTCAAATAATAGCTTAGATAAGATTTCAGGTAGATTTCGGGTGGATTTCACGAATATTTATAGGAGAATTTATGAGATAAAAAAGTTTGGTTAACGTTAGGTAATGGCTGGGGTAAGTTGTAATTAATAAGGGGAAATTAAGGTTAGAACCGAGAAAAATTCAGAGAATGAATGCTATATAAGTTAGTGTATATCAAGGCTCTTCTTGAAGCGATCGAATATGGCTACGCAAGCGTCCAATGCTGATTTTTTTCCGAACCTAGCTCGAATTCTAGTGGTAGATGATGAGGTTTTAATCGCAGACACTATTTGTTTGGCATTGACCGAAGAAGGATATGACGTAACAACTTTGCAGGATGGCCGATCGGCGCTCTCTCTACTAACTTCTAATTCTAAAAATACTAACTTATCAGATAGTTCAACGCCTCAACCCTTTGATCTTTTGATTTTGGATTTAATGCTTCCCAGTGTGAACGGGTTAGATATTTGTCGATTGCTCCGACGGGAAGGAATTAATATTTTAATCTTGATTTTAAGTGCGCGTAGTAGTGAAACCGATCGGGTGGTGGGTTTGGAAGTGGGAGCGGATGACTATTTGGTTAAACCCTTTGGGATGCGAGAATTAGTTGCAAGAGTGCGAGCGTTACTTCGTCGTCCGCCCATTAATCTGGAGAGTGCGGCGGAATTAGAATTGCCGATAGAGAAACCGTTGATATTTGAAGATCTTGTTCTGTATCCGCAACAATGTCGGGTGACGGTTCGCGAGTTGGAAGTGATGCTTTCACCAAAGGAGTTTCGGCTTCTAGAAGTATTTATGCGATCGCCAAAACGGGTTTGGTCTCGTGAACATCTGATTGAAAAGGTGTGGGGAAATGACTTTATTGGCGAAAGTAAAACGGTGGATGTTCACATTCGATGGTTACGAGAAAAATTAGAACTTGAACCCAGCGAACCGCAATATTTGATTACGATTCGTGGGTTTGGATATCGGCTTGGGAAATAATGAATCTAGAATTGTGAATGGTGAATTCAAATTAATCTCGGTGTAGTTGTTTAATTCGGCCTAGCTACTTAATTCAAAATGCCTTTGTATTCGTCGTGATCTTCAATCCAAATCTGAGTGCGATCGGTGTTTAAAGGTTTACGATCGTGGGTACCTATCATTGGTACATTGGGAGAAGGCGAAATCAGGAGAGATGATGGCAGTTTATTTTTATTGGGGGGAAGATACGTTTGCTCGCGATCGTGCGGTGCAACTGTTGCAATCGAAAACCTTAGATGAATCTTGGGCAAGTTTTAATTTAGACCGAATTGGCCCGGACCATGCGAATGGCGTGGTTCATGCCCTAAATCAAGCAATGACTCCTCCGTTTGGTATGGGTGGGCGGTTTATTTTGTTGAGCAATACGACGATCGGTCAACGGTGTAGCGAAGATTTGTTGGCGGAACTCGATCGGACTTTGGCAGTGATTCCGGATACGGCAACGCTTGTTTTTACGAGTGATAGCAAACCGGATGGACGAATTAAATCAACTAAACTATTACAAAAACATGCCACGATTCAAGAATTCTCACCGATTCCACCCTGGAAGGCGGATCAATTGGCACAACAAGTCCGTGATGTGGCTGGGGTGCTTGGGGTGAAGCTCGATCGTGGGGCGGTGGATTATATGGTTGAGGCTGTTGGGAATAATACGCGTCAATTGCATAGTGAATTGGAAAAAATTAGATTGTATGCGGCGAGTTTGGGGACGATCGGGCCGTTGTCTGCCATAACGATTGCGCCTTTGGTGACAGCAACTAGTCAAAATACCTTGAAACTCTTTGCGGCAATTCGGCAAGGGAAAACAGCGGAAGCCTTAGATATGTTGGCGGATTTAGTTCGGCAAAATGAACCGAGTCCGGTGATTGCACGGACTTTGGTGGGACAGTTTCGGCAGTATTTGTGGGTGAAGTTGATGATTGAATCCGGTGAGCGAGATGATAGTGCGATCGCGGCGGCGGCGGAAATTAAGAATCCAAAGCAACTCTACTTTTTACGTAAAGATATTGCCCCGATGTCGTTGGTTGCATTGCGCAAAACATTTCCATTGTTAATGGAATTAGAATATCAACTTAAACGGACCAGTGATGAGACTTCGGTGTTGCAAATCAAGACTATTGAGCTTTGTGCATTATTTTCTAGGTAGCAATAGAGGTTTAAGAGGGTGTTTAAAAAGTCGAAGGTGATCATTGAGACCCGATCCCAACGAAAGGACTTCTTAAACCTCTTAACTATTACCGTTCCTGAATCAAACTAATCAACGCATCTGTTGTAATCTTGCTACTGAGTTCTGTACCTTCTAATAAACTATCTGCTAGATCTCGTTTTTGTTGGTGCAATTGAACAATCTTTTCCTCGATCGTATTCTTTGCCACAATTCGATAAATTGTCACCGGACGCACTTGTCCCATTCGGTGGGCACGATCGGAGGCTTGGTCTTCCACTGCCGGATTCCACCAAGGATCCATATGAATCACGTAGTCTGCTGCTGTCAGATTCAGCCCAGTACCTCCTGCTTTCAAACTGATTAGAAATACATCACCCACCCCAGCCTGAAATGCGTCAACTCGCTTTTTACGTTCTTTCATGGGTGTGCTGCCATCGAGATATTGATAGGAAATATTGTTTTCTTCTAAATAGGCTCGAATGAATGCGAGATGATCTACAAATTGACTGAATACCAATGCTTTATGATTGTTCTCTAAAAGCTCCGTGAGAACTTCTCCAAACATTTGAAGCTTGGCACTGGGGAGGGCGATTTCAGGCTTAACTAATTGCGTATTACAGCAGGCACGCCGCATTCGCATGATTTCAGCTAGTACTTGCAAATGCTTTTGCCCCGCCATGGCATCACTATTTTCAAGTTTAGCAATCGCTTCTCGTCTTAGTGCTTCATAGAACACCATTTCCGGTTGGCTGAGTTCTACTTCTAATGTGATTTCTGTGCGGGAGGGTAGTTCGGTTAGAACTTGATTTTTAGTACGACGTAAAATGAACGGCTGGATTAGTTTACGCAGACGATCGCGCACTTGTTTGTCTTGTCCCCGCTCGATCGCATTCGCATAGGTTTGATTGAAATGATCCAAAGAACCCAGTAATCCGGGATTGATAAATCTAAATAAGTTCCATAGTTCACCCAAATGATTTTCAATGGGCGTTCCGGTTGTCAGCAATTTGAAGTCCGCTTGTAGATTCATCGCCGCCTGCGATCGTTTAGTGGCAAAGTTTTTAATTGATTGCGCTTCATCCAGAACAACCATTTGCCAATGCACTTTCGCTAACATATCTGCGACTTCTTCTTGTTGGAGCAATCCATAACTGCATACCACCAAATCAAAGGGCTTCAATTCATCGAGAACAGTCTGCCGTTTTCCGCCGCCAAATTGAATTGTATTTAGCGTCGGAGCAAATCTCTGGGCTTCACTCATCCAGTTCATACAAACCGATGTGGGGGCGATCGCGAGAATCGGTCCATCGGGTGCGCGTTGCAGCATGACGGCTAAGGTTTGCAATGTTTTGCCTAATCCCATATCATCGGCCAAACATGCGCCTACGCCCCATTTAGACAGTCGAGACATCCAAGTAAACCCTTCCACTTGGTAATCGCGTAATTCAGCTTGTAAGGTTGATGGTAATTTTGGCTCGTAGGTTCGCAAAGATTGAATGGTAGCCATTTGTTCTTTCCAAGCTTTGTCCGCTTCCACGCTTCCCATGCCCTCAATCCAATCTTCCATTGCAAGAGCGGCGAGCTTATTAAATCGAATTCCTTTTGCATGGCTTTCAGAATAGGCCCGCATTTCTTCTAGGCGACGGCGGAATTCTTGGGTTAATGCTAAGAATTGACCCTCACCCAAAGAAACAAACCGTCCAGTCGATTGGTCCAACAATTTCAATAGCGCTTGCATTTCAATCACGCTACCGTCCGGAAGTCGCAATTCACCATTCAGATTAAACCATTCATTTTGGGTTTTGAGTTTGATATGAAAATTGTTTTGATCAACTGTTTGCTTGACCCGCATTTTCTCACCTTGAGGCCATTCCAAAATCACCCGATCGCCCAATGCCTGCAATTCCAACAGCAGTTCCAGCGAGGCTTCTGGGGTATCAATGACCCATTCTCCATCAGACTCTTCCCAGCCGAGAAGTGCCGGACATTCCTTCACAACGTCCTTTGCTAGCTTCTTTTCTTCTTTGAGTTTACGAGTTGTTTGTAGGCGTTTTCCACCCACTTCTGCAATCACGTTTTCACCGCCGCTGCCGGGACGATAGTAGGTGCCGCCCTGGCCGAAGGGTGACGATAATATGGTCATTCGTAATCCGGGACCTGAGGGTAGAAGATGAACATGAGGGGTCATTAATGCAACGACTTCTTCCGCATCTGAAATATCCCCGCCAATGTCTGAATGCACCGTGACTAAGCCAGATACCCCCCCGATCGCAGCTAATACTTTATCTTTGGCGGATTCTGGAACTTCTAAGCGATTTTTGGTGCCGAGTAATTCACTAATGCGCCGATGTTCGGGCGTGATTTCAATGACTTTAATGCGGGTTGGGGTTTCTTTACTGAGAACAACTTCAACACCATCGGGCAATTTGGGTTCAAATTGCAATACTAGTTTTGCACCCCTTTTCTTAATCACTCGCAATTCAGGGGATCCCTTAATCAATTCAACCGCAATTCCAGGCGAACTTTCCCAATATACCGATGGATGGCCCACTAAAGATACAAAAACCCGATCGTCAAAACAATAGTCCACTTTGCCATAGTAGTTATAGCGATTTTGGGCATAGCTGGTTGTGATGTGAGCGCATACTTGCAAGTCGTGAGTTGTTAGATAGGGAAATTCAGCAGGGGCAGTTTGCAAACGTTTTAAGGCGATCGGACGACCTTTATTCCAAACCCCTTTTGCATTCTGGGATTGTTCACGGGGTTGCAGCGAACTACTTTCTAAACTTGTCAAAGTCCAAATTAATCGTGTAGTTTGATTTTTAGAGCCTGTGGTCACAGCGGGTTGGGTAAGATTTGCTAGGGCATTCAGGCAAAGTTCCCAGGCTTCTTGAGCATCAAGAATAGGCGCTATTGGCTGAAATTTTGTCCCCTCTCGTAAAATATCTGCGGCCTGAGACCAATCCCGCGTTGAATCTAATTTGGCTAGGAGTTCTGCCGTTTCCATCGCAAACCATAAGTATCCGGTACTTCGAGTTCGCGAAATAAAGTCTTGAAGCGGGGTAACAAGACGCGATCGGGCCGCATCGACATCAGCCCAATACATGCACAATGATGGAATTAGAACATCCCAAGGGGTATCTGGATATTCTAAATCTGCGGCAAATAAAATTGTTTTTTTAGCTAATGAACCTTGTTGGAATTGTAAAAATGCTTCTAGAATTCCATAGGTATTTGCAAAAATTCCTTTTTGTTTACGACCCATACCACAGTAGTCCAGCGCTTCTTGAAATGACTCGTGGGAGCCTTCTTGAAGCAACGCAAGAATGAACAATACTCCCATTTCATCATCAAAGAAAATCTTACGTTTGTTGGCAATCTTTCGGTGCATTGCTAAACAAGCCCGATAGTGAATTAATGCCGGAACTAGCTGTCCTTGTAGAAAATCAATTGCTGCTTGTAAGGGATAACCATTGTGTTCAGGGGGTACTTCAAAAACAGCCAGGTTTATTATGACTTCTTCAATTTCACCACAAGACAGCATTAGCCGACAATATAACAATCGTTTCCAATCTGGAACCTCAGGCTTTAGACAATCTTGTCGCAATAACTCGATCGCGTCTTCCGCTTCAATCAAATCCTGCATTGAATTTTCCAATACTGCCTTCAATACCCGATCGTACCAATCTGGTGACAGACGCTGCATCCACGCTGCATCACAAGGATTGTTTGCAAATCCTGCAATACAACTAGAAGGTGTTAGAACTTGTCTGACTGAACTATAGGCATAGTATTCATCAAACAGCTTATCGAGAGCCAAAACCGGATCTTGACGATATAGAATAATCCGAACTTCTCGTAAAAAGCGCCCTTCACTATTAAAATATCGCGTTCCACCACTAAATCTTGTGGTAACGGGTAAGTAGTGGTACATCGCTTCCACCATCGCCGCAAAGTTATTTTCAACAACGGCATCCCGTGTGGCAATTTCTCGAATTAAATGAGGGCACTGTACGCCCATCATTGTTGTTTCTAATAGCTCTTTGTAAATAAGAGACAGCAGCATTTGGTCATTAAATGACTTGGATGAAAATGGCCTGCCTGATGTGTCTCGAATACCTATGCGCTCGGCACAGGATAGTAATGTTGCACGGGGCAATGGTTCAGAAATGACTGATGCAAGCTGAATTAGCTTCCGTGCCCGATCGTCCAATCCTTGATACAACTCAAGCAGTACTTCACGACGTTCTGCAATTGATTCAGGAGAAGATACCATGGGAGAAAATTAATCATGTGAAAAGAGTTCTAGAATCATAGCCTATCTTTTCCAAACGTGAATCCTTCATGCCATCCATCTTCTCAGCGTTACCAAGGCAAGCGCGTCCCATCCCAAGAGAAAAATTCGCCGCTATCCTCTAGAGTTAAGCCAGCCATCACCTTAGAAAGTTGCTCTACACACCGATCGACCGAAAACAATTTCTCCGGAGCAACATTGCGCTGAAATGGCTGAGAAAGCCTTGTATCAGTAGTTCCGGGATGGAGCACAACAACGATCGCACCTTTACAAGTACGTCGATATTCTAGGGCAATGCTTTTCATGAACATATTTAAGGCTGCTTTAGATGCGCGATAGCCGTACCATCCGCCTAATTGGTTGTCGCCAATGCTACCGACTTTTGCTGACAATGTGGCAAAAATAGTCCGATCGGTCTGCTTCAACAACGGGACCAAATGCTTAGCCAGCAAAATAGAAGCGATGCTATTAACTTGGAAATAGGTCAGGAGATTAGCAGCATCAATTTGGCGCAGGCTTTTTTCAGGTTGCAGATTGTCTTGATGCAACATGCCTACACAGTTAATTACGTGGGTTAACGATCGGCCCGACTCCTTTAATTCTTGACCAATAGTCAGCAGGCAAGCTTCGATTTGAGACTCTTCAGTAACGTCTAATGCCAACAGCCGGAGACGAGGTTCATGCTCTGCCAAACTAAATAATGCCGCTGCTGAGTCCCGATCTCGATATGTTCCATAGACCCAACTCTCTTTATCATATGCCAAAATTCGCTTGACAAATCCCAGCCCAATACCTCGATTCGCACCCAACACGAGCGTCGCCGAGACCATTAGTTCGGTTACAGATTCCATACTTGGTAATTAATTTCTCAAAGAAAAGATATAAGAATTTACAATCCCACAAATACCCTGAAATATAGGGGTTTCAGGGTATTTCGATCGATAACATCACCCTAAAAACACCTAATACTACCCACCAATTGTAAAGAATTATGTGTACATTAGAACATTAATCTTGGGTAAACGTTAGTCGTGTCAAAATTAAACACTATAGAACTAGCATAGCCTTTAAAATATTTGCCCCCCTAGAAGTCCATTACCTTTGGATTTTCCTACACTCTACTAAATTGGACCCTTATATCAGTCCACTTATCTTCCATAAGCCACTATTCATAGATGACTCTCTCTAATTTGAGATCGTCGCATATCAGTTATCTGTAGCCTTGTTTGCTAGAGGCTATATATGGTTGGGATTTGAGGACTGATATGTCGGAACGGACTCGTAGAAATGGCATCTCCGACGATCGAATGAATTGTGCTGTGGTTTTGATTGATGGTGGAAGCCTATTTCGTGCAGCAACCCAATTAAGTTTAGAGATTAGATGCTATCGGAAATTAGTCTAATGAGCTAAATTCAGAATACTAAGGCCCTAGATAAGGTTTGACATCATGAAAATGAGCTACAGGGATCTAGAAGGAAAACCAAAAACGCTGCAAAGCCTGACAGGTCTGAATCCG
>JAPLHZ010000402.1 GCA_026389365.1 Cyanobacteriota bacterium | reverse complement strand
TGTGAATCGTCTCTTTCAACGCCTCACTCTCGACCTTAATGGGTATACGCGATTTCCAGCAACCTAAATTCCCTAGGATTGTCAATTGCCTTCAAACCACATCTAGCGTCCTCCACGGGAATTCTGGGAGAACCTCTTTTTGGTACCTAAATCGATCGAAACCGTACTTGCTGCAATTTCTGCCAATAGTTCTGGTGCCCCTTCTAGATAGTCATCTTCACTTAATTGCGTTTGACCGCCAGCATCAGAATCAATGACCAAGGCCAAATCCGGTTGCGGTTCATTAATCGGGTCCAAGCGCACCGTCGGGGCATCTGCAACCATTGTAAAAGCTGTAAATGCCTGATAAGTGGCCAGCCAAGCATTCATAAAACTATGGGGTTGACCATGGCTTTTAAATCGTAATGCCGCTGCTGACATGCAAACTATTCCTTCAATGAGTTCGGCTTTGCAAGTTTCGGGCATCGCTGCGTACCGACGCTCAAATTCGTCGCGGGATAGCTGATCGCCGTTCTCCAATGGTGCGATGAATAGTCTTGAAATAGTGGGTGTTTGAAGCATAGATTTCTCTTGCCAATAACCTCTATTCTAGATGATTTCCAGACAATTTATACTCTGGAAGTTTCAGAGGTTGGACGAGCGATAAGTCCGGGATAAGGTTCGATCGCAAAAGGCCGATCGGGTTCGGTTAATAATGCCCGATCGCAACTATCAAAGAGTTCGGTTTTGTTTTGTGCCCGCCGCATTTGACGTAAAAAATCACCATCTGCATCAACGCCTTGAGCAATGTAATTCAAATACATTTTCATATAACTGACCCGCGATCGCTCTGTAATAGATTGAGCAATTGGCGTTTCATACAATCGATCGATGTAATTTCGTACTTCTGAGAGTGGAATAATAGAAATTGGTTGACCGGATAATCCCTGTCGCAATTGAGTAAAAATCCAAGGATTACGAATGGCAGACCGACCAATCATTACACCTGCTGCTTTAGTTTGATTAAGAACTTCTATCGCAGTCTGAGCCGAGGTTACATTGCCATTTGCAAGCACTGGACAATTCACAGTTTTGACAGCATGAGCAATCAAATTATAATTCACTTCGCCATGATACATTTCTTTGACAGTGCGGCCATGTAAACTCAATAGATCAATTTCGTGGTGATTCAGCAAATGAAGGATTTTGTCAAAATTTTCAGTATCCTCAAATCCAACTCGCATCTTTATGGTCAATCGTCCTGGTATAGCCGATCGTAATTCGCCTAAAATCCGATCGACTTTTTCGGGATCTCGTAATAACCCACCGCCCACATTTTTACGATAAATCCGAGGAGCCGGACAGCCCATATTCAGGTCCACGCCTGCGATCGGATATTGACTTAATTGTTTTGCAGTACGGACTAAATCTGGAATACTTTCCCCAATCATTTGGGCAAAGATTGGCTGACCTGTGGTGTTATTTACGATCGCATCTAATATACCTTTGTCAAGACCGGACGTGGCGTGAACCCGAAAGTATTCCGTAAAAAAGTAGTCGGGACAGCCATATTGGGCAATCACATCCATGAACGAGCGATTGGTTACGTCCTGCATGGGAGCTAGAGCGGAGTAAGCTTGTCCGGGAATTAGAAAAGACATGACGGGAAAACGATCGAGGGTTATCATCTTAACGCAAATCAGTTCTAATTTAGAGTTCTGATTTAGAGTGTTAACCCAGAACCCGATCGCCTCGAAGAATCATTTTTTATTTTAAAGTGTAAAGAAGGGAGTTACAGCACTCGTGTAAAGTAGATGAATCAATCCCTCGTATCACTCATCAGCCTCACTGCGTATCTATGCTCAATCTCATTGCTCTACTCGCGTCCGAACTTGCCGTAAAGCCCAGTCAGATTCAGGCTGCACTTAATCTTTTTGCCGAAGGGGGAACGGTACCATTCATTGCCCGATATCGGAAAGAACAAACCGAGGAAATGGATGAGATTCAATTGCGGACCTTGAGTGAGCGGTTTGCCTATTTGACTGAATTGCAAGATCGCAAAAAAGTGATTCTAGAATCAATAGAATCTCAAGGCAAACTGACTGACGAGCTTAAACGTAAAATTGAAGCCAGTTTACTTAAAACTGAAATTGAAGATTTGTATTTACCCTATAAGCCCAAACGTCGTACCAGAGCCACGATCGCCCGTGAAAAAGGACTAGGTACATTGGCTGAATGGATTAAAGCGCTCAATCAACTCAATGCCGCTGCGGTCGATTTGGCGGAAGAAGCCTTGAAGTATATTGATATTGAAAAAGGTGTGAAAACTGCTGAAGAAGCATTGGCTGGAGCTTCGGATATTTTGGCAGAAGAGATTGCCGATCGGGCAGATTTACGATCGTATTTACGTGAATTTTTACTGAAATCTGGATTGTTTGAATCTCATTTAAAAGATGGACATCCTGAAGGCACAACTAAGTTTGAAATGTATCGATCGTATAGTGCAAAAGTGAATACTATTGCATCGCATAATCTTTTGGCATTGTGTCGGGGCGAGACTGAAGGCATTCTTGTATTTAGTCTTATTTTTGACGAAGACAATGTTGCAAATTATCTGGAAACGGCTATTATTCGGACTAAGGTGACGGCGGTAAAATTATTTTATCGATCGATGCTTCAGGATTCATTCAATCGATTGATGAAGCCCTCATTGATTAATGAAGTTCGCAATCAGAAAAAACTAGAAGCCGATATTGAATCAATTAAAACATTTGAAATCAATCTACGGGAACTACTACTCTCGGCTCCAGCAGGAATGAAACCAACCTTAGCGATTGATCCAGGGTTCCGATCGGGTTGTAAAGTATCTGTTCTGGATACGACGGGTAAATTTTTAGAATACCAAGCCGTATTTCCCCATAATGGCCAAGGGCAGCGACGCGAGGCTTTGGCTACTGTTAAACATTTGATTGAGAAATACAAAATTGAATTGATTGCGATCGGAAATGGTACCGCGAGTCGTGAAACTGATGAATTCGTGACGGAAGTATTTACAATGTTAGAAACCAAACCTGTGAAGGTGATGGTGAATGAATCAGGCGCATCAATTTATTCGGCTAGTGAGGTAGCGATCGGTGAATTTCCAGACCTCGACATTACTGTGCGCGGGGCCATTAGTATTGGGCGAAGATTGCAAGATCCATTGGCAGAACTGGTAAAAATTGATCCAAAATCGATCGGTGTTGGGCAATATCAGCATGATGTCGATCAGAAATTATTAAAACGTAAGCTCGACGATACCGTAGAAAGTTGTGTGAACTACGTGGGTGTCGATCTCAATATGGCATCCAAAGAATTGCTGACGTTTGTATCGGGAATTAATGCAACCGTTGCTAATAATATTTTGCAATATCGCAATGAGAATGGAGCCTTTAGCGATCGTAAAGCATTACTCAAAGTCCCCAAACTCGGGCCTAAAGCGTTTGAGCAAGCCGCTGGATTCTTGAGAATTAGGGATGGAAAAAATCCACTGGATAATACCGCCGTTCACCCAGAGCGCTATAAATTAGTGGAGGCGATCGCAAAAGATTTGAACGTTAAGTTAAATGAAACAACCAAAATCGCTGAACAACTCAAAGCCAATATCAAAAACTATATTACTGAAACAATCGGTGAACCAACCTTACGCGACATCATTGCAGAATTAGAAAAACCAGGACGTGATCCCCGTGCCCAATTCACCTATGCTACCTTCCGCGACGACATTAAAGAAATGCGCGATTTACAGGTGGGAATGGAGTTAGAAGGCATCGTGACAAATGTCGCAAACTTTGGTGCGTTTGTCGATTTGGGTGTCCATCAAGATGGTCTAATTCATGTATCACAACTCGCCGATCGGTTCATTAGTGATCCAAATAAAGTTGTGAAAGTTGGGCAAGTGGTGAAAGTTCGGGTTTTGGAAGTAAATATGGGATTAAAACGAATTGGGTTATCCATGCGTGCGCCCGATGGTAGTACCCCAAATACTGGATCGACAACAAGTGGTAACACTAGTCGAGATACTCCCCAATCGCCCATCAGTCAACGTCCTGCCGCCAAAGTTCAACCCCAATCTCGACTTCAGCCAGAAAAACAGATTACACAGAAAACCGAAAAACAATTAGGTTCGGCACCAACACCTTCGTTAGAAGATTTGAAGGCAAAATTTAGTCGGAAATTTTAGATTATTTAGATTGCACATAAGTTTAGATTGCACATAAAGTGTGGGACATATTTGCAATGTCCCAACAGAAATTGAATCAAACTATCTAGATCTCTATTGGACCAAACCAAATAATGCGGCTAACAATGCTTTTTGTGCGTGCATTCGGTTTTCAGCTTGATCCCAAATGCGCGATCGCTTTCCTTCCATTACTTCATGGGTAATCTCTTCGCCTCGATGAGCGGGTAAACAATGTAATACGATCGCATCATTGTCCGCATTCTTCATTAATTCTGCGTTCACTTGATAGGGCATAAATACCGGAATTCGATCGTCCGATTCAGCCTCTTGGCCCATACTCGCCCACACATCGGTATAGACCACATTTGCGCCTTCTACCGCCGCCCACACATCCGTCGTCGTAATCACCTGGGACCGATCGCCTGCAATTGCTTTTGCCTGAGCCACGACATCGGGAGAACATTCATACCCGTTCGGAGCCGCAATCCGAACATTCATTCCCACTGCCGCACAACCCAACAGAATAGAATGGGCCATATTGTTCCCGTCGCCGACATAGGTAAATGTCAGTCCTTCGCATTTGCCAAAATTCTCTTGTACAGTTTGTAAATCAGCCAGAACTTGACAAGGATGTTCTAAATCCGTCAGGGCGTTGACAATAGGCATTTTGCAATACTGGGCAAACGTTTCAATATCAGCCTGAGCAAAGGTCCGAATCGCTAATGCATCCAAATACCGATCGAGTACTCGCGCCGTATCTTCGATCGGTTCACCCCGACCAATTTGAGTCACATTAATATTCAAATCCATCACCTGACCACCAAGCTGAAACATGGCCGTCGAAAAGCTGACGCGGGTGCGGGTAGAGGCTTTGTAAAATAATAGTCCTAAGGTGGGAATCCGATCGGTAAAACGCGGATTGAGTTCACCTTTTTTCATCGCGATCGCCCAATCCAACACCTGTTGAATTTCTGCACTGGACAGATCCGCCAAACTCAACACATCCCGCCCCTTTAATGTCCCCATGATTCAGCCTCTTATAAAAAACACATTCCAAAAGACACATTCCAAAACGCAAAATACCCGCAAGAAAATTCTTGTTCGGGCATTCTTGTTAGAGCATTCTTGTTAGAGGCTTGTATTATAGTGCTTGTTATCGCTACATCATGCGAACTGCGCCAAAATAAATGCTTGCATTCGCTCAATCACGGCTCCAGAAATCTCATGTCCCATTCCAGAAAACTCATAGGACTCGACTTCGACTCCGGCATTAATCAGCGAGTTTTTAGTAGCTCTTGAGGCTGCGATCGGGACAACATTGTCGGCGGTTCCGTGGATCATCAGGAGTTTGGGTGCCCGCGTCACAGGAGGAATTGGGCGATGGGCATAGCCGCTCATGGACATCAATCCGGCTAGAGGCAATTCTAATCCCACCTCAATGGTCATGGCACCGCCCTGAGAAAATCCGCCCAAAATTGTTTTATTTAAGGGTACGCCTGTTTGTTCTGGCAAGCTAGTGATCCAATCGCGCAGCACTTGACGACTGCGTTGCAGATCCGGGCGATCGCTTAAATCAACCTTAAAATCAAATCGTTCAACATTTGGAATGTCATACCACATTTGTCCTTCTGGATTGTAGGGATGCTGAAACAATCCCTTCGGCATCAATCGAACTGTCCCCGGAACCTCTAGCATTCCGGTGAACTGCGCCGCATCTTCTGCCGTCCCGCCCCAACCGTGGAGAATGACGAGCGCATGGTTGGCTGGACTGGGCTGAGCTGGGATTGTAATGACTTGCAACATAAGAAACAGGGGGCATTTGACTTAATAGGTAATCAATTATTAAACAGCAAAAGCTCTAAGGCATCTACCAACCGATCGGACTCCATGGGAATAATCTCTTTGCCATGCATGACATATTGCGTCATCCCAAAATGAACAATAGCACCAACGACAATACGGGAAATCGCTTCTGGATCTGGGAAATTGAACACCGACGATCGTTCAAAATAGCGGGTTAAGGATTCAATACCCGGCTTACTCATATGAATAACGAAGGTCTTTGCCAAGTCTGGAAAACGTCCTGATTCTCCAATCAAAATACGTTGAAAGTCATGAAATTCTGGATTTTTACAACAATCATCCATGCCCTCCATAAACAATTGTCGCATTGCAAGGCGCGGATCTAAGGAGTAATCTAGCCGACTTAAGATCGATCGCATTCTTTGCTGCGCCATTTGTGCGACTAACGCTTTGAATAGGGTTTCTTTATCACCAAAATGACTATAAACGGTTGCCTTCGAGACAACCGCTGCCGCCGCTACCCGATCCATACTGGCCGCAGAATAACCCTTTGCTAAAAATTCCTGCATCGCACCTTGAAGAATTGTCTCTGCTTTACTCATAATATTTTTTAGATTTTTAATTTAGCTCTTCCTCCAATCGCCCTCTCTATTTTGCATCTTTCTTGACTAAAATGAACAGTCTAGTTTTTTAGCGCATTTAAATTCGTACCTTAGACCTCCTGCGAAAGTCGAATAAAGTTGTACAATAGATATAAATTCAGCTAATTAAACGTGAGTTATAAACAAGCTAAGAATTTAGAGCCTGTAGAGTTCAAACGATTGTGCGGCGTGACTCCAGCAACATTTGAGCAAATGGTACAGGTCGTGGCAGCAGAAAAACAGCTGGCAAAAAAGAGCGGCAGACCGAGTAAATTAAGCATTGAAGACCAAGTATTAATGACATTGGAGTATTGGAGGGAG
>JAPLHZ010000233.1 GCA_026389365.1 Cyanobacteriota bacterium | reverse complement strand
GATGTGAATCGTCTCTTTCAACGCCTCACTCTCGACCTTAATGGGTATACGCGATTTCCAGCAACCTAAATTCCCTAGGATTGTCAATTGCCTTCAAACCACATCTAGCGTCCTCCACGGGAATTCTGGGAGAACCACTTTACGATCGAACAACGACTCTAGCTCTTCTTTCATCCGCATTTTTTCAATCAATCCTCGCTTGGCGTTGGGTTGATAGGAGGTTAAGACATCTATATCACTATCAGTATCAAAGTCATTGCGTAGAACTGATCCAAAGAGCGAGATTTCTGCAATCTGCCAGCGTTGACAAAATTGAATAAGCTGGGCGGGTGTAATACTTAGCCGATCGTATAGTTCTGACTTGACTGATAGAAGTTCCATTACTCGTCTCCTCCCTTATCACGACCCATTCGATATTTAATATCACAGTTGATGATGAAGTCGAGTTCTTCGTCGGTGAAGCCATAGTGTTGGGCAAGAACACGATCGATTTCGTCAATAATAGATTTTGAGTGGCTAGGATAAAATTCATCATACTTCGACTTCCCCCGTATGCTTCTCAGGTGTGGTTGTCACACCGTCAGGAATAACCCCCTCACACTAACGTAACAGTAGAACGCCTTGGGTGGCATGATCGGCTATATGCACACGATAAACTTCTAGGATCAGGGCTTTCTCTCGGGAAGATTAAAGGAAATTCCTCCATTGTGCCGTGAGATGGGCGATCGGGCAATCTACAAAATCTTGGATCCTGGTTTTCTGGTCCCTAACGCAAGTGTTAGATAGACCAGAACCAGGATTCAGGGTTACTTGTCAGGAGAACAGACACCAGGACGCAACCATTTTTTCTGTCGATCGGCTGCGTTTTGATAATTATCAGCTAGACTCAAGTCCTCAAGATCTTTAAAGTCTATTGCAGCCTGCTCATAGTGAAAAATTGCCTTGCATTTATTTTTTAAATAGCGCTCATAAATAGCGCCTAATGCAATATGGGCTTTGGTTCGTTCCTCGATATCATTTTCATGGCTCGAATCACGAATGACTGACAAATAATTCTCTTCTGCTAGCTTTGTTAAGCCTGACTCGCTATAAACGTCGGCTAAAGTCAGTCGAATAAGGGATGATTTTGGGTCATTCCTTAAATAATTTTCAAGGATAACGGCTGCTTCCGCTAACAATCCATAATCTCCGTAATTGTATGAGGTCAGTCCATAAAAATCCTTCATTGCTGCGGGTACTCGATAGTTACGATAACTTTTTACTTGTCTTACTACTGCATCAATGCTGGAAAGATTTTCTTGTCGAATACCATTTGCTTCTTCTTTTCTGAGAATCCTAAAGTCCAAATTCTCACTTGGTTTTGATGTAAGTGGCGATAGATCTTCACTCGAAGATGTTCCATTGTCGGACCTCACCACTACTGAATAAGACAATCCAGCTTGTAACATCGGACCCTGATACTGGATTTCTGTCCCTACTGTCGTCGTTGACCAAATAACTTGTCTATTCATCATTACTGAAAGATTATAGTGCTTTGCTCCAGACACAGAATTCCAGCGAAATGATGGGTTTTCATTAATGAGCAGGCTATGTCGAGGTGATATTAAATAAGGAATTGAGTTATCTGTTCCACCCACAATGGAACTATCTGCACCAGGACGAACATCGGGAGAAATCCATTTAATGCAGATTTTCTGAATTCCAATCCATACCCCGGTAGGAACCCTTTCTGAAGTCACCTGCCCATTGTTTTTAGGACAAGAAACTTTAGCGCGCGCACTTTCTCGAACAAAGAGCTGATCTCCTTGAAATATTTCTAGTCCTGCTTTGAGAGGAATACCTTTTTTTTGATTCTTTCGATATACATCACCTTTTCCCTGAATTGATTCAATTATAGGAGAGGTAGCATGAGCTTTATCCGCCAAGAATAAAGAAAGGCTAAAAGCGATTAGTAGAATAGTAGGTTGTTTAAAATATTTCATAGTTTTCTCATTTTTTAGCTAAACGTTTTTGAGCAAGAACCATCCATTCATCCTGTTCAGGAATACTAGGATTAGCATTTTCATTACAAGTAGACCACTCCTTTAAGGCTTCATTTTTGTCACCCGTATCATCTAACACCTGTGCCATCAAACAATGTGATGGAGCTATTTCATACTCCTCTAATTTTATTTTGGATTCTAGATCAATTGAATCTAGTAATGCAGCTTTTGCTTCTGGATAGTTTTTCTGTATTAGTCTTGCCCATCCGATATTTTTGCGAACTATATGCTCAAGTTTAGGATCTAGAGATTCTGCTAGTTTTATCTTAAGCAATAAAGAAATTGCAGAACTGGGTTCTTTTTTTCGGATATAAAGCCGAGCTAAATTATTGCCCGCCATGAGATTTCCACCTTGAAAGGCAAGCTGATAATATGTACGAGACTGGTCAAACTGCTGAAGGTCTTCATATAAATTTCCCAGTCTAAATTGAGCTTCAGCATTATCAGTATTCAGATATAAAGCTCGTTTTAGATGTTCTTCAGCCGTTCCCCAATCTCCATTTTTACGACTTACTTGTGCAGAATCTGCATATTGATTAGAAATTACTGGAAGTGATTTTTGTATTCCCAGAAAGCCTAACATCAATAAACAAGAAGCTCCTGCTCCAAACTCATGCCAATATTTCTCAGACAAGTTACTTTTAGCAAGAATACTTTTCAAGCCATTTTTTCCCTGCTCAGTTAATGTACTCCCTACCGTCAACAATGTCAGTACGCTTTGAATACTTGCAGCAGTTGCGGAAAAAGAATCTGGATTACCCAACAAAAAGCGTGGAGTAATATCACCCATTAATCCAAGAGATATTGTAATAAAAAGGAGAGATAAGACCTTAGATATCCCATTTGCTCGTGAGAACCACTTATCTTGATTTACTTCAAAATTCCACCACCAAGCTTGAAGATTATGCGGTAGAGTATTTTTCCATATTGCATAGTTTAGACAAGATGAAATTTTGACTTGATTTTTCTTTAAAATCTCATCTTTCTGACTCAGAATTTCTATATCAGAGGCATCGATCGAGATATCTGGATTAGACTGAATACTGTCGAGTATAGATTGAATTCGATCGCGATTCGTAAGAATACTTAAGAAAAAGTCAGATGAAGAAACAAGGGGCTGATCATCTTCAAGGTCAACCTTATCCCGTCTCTCCCTCACAACATCTGCATCTTCTAGAACTTGAAGAGATTGAACATATAATTCAAGTTCTAATTTTAGTCTTTCATCTTTCATAGGTCTTTAAATTCGTAAGCCTTCAAGGGGTCTAGCTTTTGGGGAGTAAAGAGGGCATCGGCGAGCCAAAACGAGATGCCTTGCAAACTTGGGTGAGAAACTCAAGAGCATCCCGTCCTTGAACATTCAACGTCGTAATCACCGTTAAAATGCGT
>JAPLHZ010000132.1 GCA_026389365.1 Cyanobacteriota bacterium | reverse complement strand
CGGATTCAGACCTGTCAGGCTTTGCAGCGTTTTTGGTTTTCCTTCTAGATCCCTGTAGCTCATTTTCATGATGTCAAACCTTATCTAGGACCTTAGTATTCTGAATTTAGCTCATTAGACTAATTTCCGATAGCATCTATTATGCAACGCCGATTTTACTTATCCCAGTAGTCTGCAACCTTTTGCAATTCATAGAGATTTAGCGAGAATATCTGAAGGCTTTGCACGAGGAGCATCAAATTCTTTGTCAAATTCCTTAAGAAATAAGAACATTATGAAGCTACAGCAGGGAGACGTTGTAACTGCCGTCGCCGCTCTTGCCCTTACTGCGGCAATTAGCGGAATCTTTTATCTAGTGACGGTATCTCAGCAGCGTGTAAAGCTTGAAAAGTTGCAAGCAGATGTTGAGCTGATATGTGAGCAAATTAGTGGAGCTGTAAAAACTTACGGAAGAGCGGCACAAGAAATTAAACACGTCAAGCTAGTTCATGAAGTTGCCGTGAATTATTTGATGCGCTATCTTGACGCTGTAATTCGACTATCTTCTGAGGGAAAGCAGTTTTCAGAATTGGAAAGAGAAGAACAAAGAGCTGTTGAGGCTTGTTATAGAGGCGGCAAATCCTTAAAAACAATCTTACAGCAAGACCTGATTCAACCTATCAGTTAGGAGTCGTTTAAAGTTATGGATGAGCAAATTGTACCCAACGGGCCTTGCAGCTAGCTGGTTTTCTTCATTTTCTGGCAGAAAGCGGTTTTGCTAGGTAGGCAGGCTCTACCACTGATCGCAGAGTAACGGCTTCCTTCAAAGCCAAGTATCACGGGAAAAGATATCAAATGGGTTCTATACAACCAATACTTCCAATCAATGTCCATGACTTAATCCTTTAGGAAGAAACCTTCTTCGGCGTCTTGGGAGGACACCAGAATAGATTCTTGCTAGAAACGTTAAGATGATCCAAAATATCGCGCATCAAACCTGCACAATGCATCCAATGGGCCAGGTCCGCAAACATATGATCAGGATTAAAATCTACATTACAATGGACAACATGATCGAGATTCGTAAACTCATCGGAAGACTGCGGCGATAAGATTAAGAGTCGAAACGGTTTACCATTACAATGCTTCGTCAGTTTATTCACCAGATTAATCGTACTGCCTCGATCGGCAATCCCCGTCCGAACAAAAAGAACTTCATCACAATGGTCAATCGTATACCAAAAACGCTCAGCACGGGCAGAGTACCGCTGATACATTCGATCGAAAATTGGAGACATATCATTCTGAGGATCTTCATCGTCCTCCACTTCATGGGCAAAAGATAACCCCGACCATTTACGATGATAAATCCGACCCGCTTCCGCACTATAGTCCAACAAATCCGGATTCCACATGTCATAAAACCCGTGATCAATGATGTCAGCAATGTCAGTAATATGGGTGGTGCGGGCGAGATCAAAAGGAAACGCAGGTCCGTCATAGTCCAGCTTATGCAAAAGCATTCGGACCGCACAACGATCGCCCAAGGGAAGAACCGCCACACGACTCATCTCGGATAGCTTGCAGCGATACTGAAACGAGATCGCCGACCTGGCAGGGATTTTCACCCGACTTTCAAGTCCCTGGGGACCAATGATCAACGTCCGAAACCGAATGTCAGGATGCAGCGAATCTTCGTAAATCCCCTGGGGAAGAGACTTTAAAATCTCGCGCACTTCTCGCCACATCGGATGAACATTGAACAGGTGATCGGATTCATTGATGATCCAAAGGTTCTGATCATTGTCTTTCAAGATCCCAAGATGCCCATCGTAAAATAGCACCTGTGAACGGTTTGGACAGAAGAACTCAAAGGCTGAGACGTACTCCAGATCAGTATCGGGAGGAATCATCAACGTCGTTTCGATCGTCCCATTGGGATCGACCGCGAAGAAGGAAGGGATATCCGGATGACCGTGATTTGAAAGATAGAGACCCGGAGTGAGTTTGGCACTTTGAAGGGAGGTTTGGAGTTCTTGCCAATAAGGCGCGATCGTATAACTGTGACGAGAGCGATTGATCATTCGGAGTTGCTTGTCTTCAATCTTAGCGGAGAGACAAAAGCCATTTTGATCTTGATAAATCGGGGTTTCAATCTGTTGAGTAAAGCGGTGGATATCGGTGGCGATTTCGACTTTGCTGATCTTAAATAGATTCAAGTCAATCGCCTGGAACATCTGCTGATGGCCGAGGGTATTCGGATGGGCCGGATCAAAGGCCAATTGCGATCGCCAGCGCCCTTGTCCATCATTCAAAACCTCTAACCAATTGAGGATAGGTACCCCCCAAGTCATCATTCGATGATGGGTGCCATAAAGCAACCAATTATGGTCCGGCGTATAGTCACCGTGAGGATAAACACCACCGAGAATGGGAAGTGCGCCCAGTTCCCAGACTTTTTTGACTAGGTGCTGAAGTCCACTTTCAAAGCGTCGTTGTAATGCGCGCCGATCGTGGGCAGCGCAATAGGCAAAGCCTTCATTCCCAAGGGAAAGGGCAATGATCACAATGTTCGGTTGGTGCGGTGCGACAACACGATCAAACCGATCGAGGGTGCTACTGACATTGGTCCCCAGTTGGGAGACATTAATCACTTGATGCCCAGCAGTCTTGTGCAACTGCTGCGACAATTGTTCAGCCCATCCATCCATCAGCCAAGCGTTATAGCCCAGCGCGACAGAACTCCCGATGATGACAATTTTGAGTCCGTCGGGAGTGAGAGATGGCTTAGGAAGCGGATTTTCGAAATAGCCAAAGGGGTAAGGTTGAACTTGACCAAAGTGAGTATCTTCGACCACGATCGTATCGGAATGATTCGGATCGATCGGAATCCAGCGATTGATACCAGGGGATTCCCACTGGGGATCGTGTTGGGGATCGCACTGGGAACCCATCCGAACATACTGGTATTCAATATGTCGAGCATCCATCGGCCCAAGATGAAAATCAATCGGAACATCCGTCCACCAGAGTGGATAACGATCGGCACTAGTCTGGAGATGGACACATTGGGTTAAATCCCATGATCCTAGTTCAGGTGTAGAGCCAGTCAGGACGATCGATTCGCCCATTTTAGTCTGTGCTCTAATCTGGAATCGATACATAGGTGCTCTCCTAGCGTAGAAAAGATACCAGTCAGAGACAATGTTAACGATGGAAGTTAAAAGATTATTTGCCTTGACGGTAGCACGTAGTATTTTTGAGAGATGTCATACAGATAACTTGACGCAAAATTATGTTCATCAAAATAATGGTGAGGGGATCGCATAAGATTTTGCAAATAAGCGGGACTGTAAAATAGATTGTGTCAAAGGTCAAAAAGTAAGATCTAATGAACTAGTGAATTGAGGCACAAACGAATGACCTTTCGACCTGAACTAATTGATGAATTACTGCACGGATATAAAGACCCCTCAGAATGGGTGAAGGTGGCATCTTTAAGCAACTGACCAAAGCGTTGATTGAACGCTGTCTGACCGCAGAACTCGATACCCATCTTGAAGAAGAGAAAGTAGACCCCAATCCAGAGCGCCCTAAAAATCGTCGCAATGGTCACAGTCAAAAGACCGTGAAAGGGGAATTTGGTCAGTCGGAGATTCAGATTCCACGGGACCGCAATGGCGACTTTACACCGAAGCTGATTGGCAAAGGTGAAACTCGATTTACTGGATTTGATGACAAGATTCTGTCGCTCTACGCACGCGGTATGACCACTCGTGATATTCAAGGTCAGTTAGAAGACCTCTATGGGGTAGAAGTCTCTCATACCCTAGTTTCTAACGTCACCGAAGCGGTGGAAGCGGAGCGCAAGCTCTGGCAAAATCGAATGCTAGACCCGGTGTATGCCATCGTCTATTTAGATGCTCTCGTGGTGAAAGTTCGCCATGAGGGACGGGTGATCAATAAAGCGATTCACCTGGCCTTGGGGGTCACACTAGAGGGGAAGAAAGAACTCCTGGGGATGTGGATGACCCAAAATGAAGGGTCGAAGTTCTGGTTGACGGTTCTGACTGAACTGCAAAATCGGGGGGGCCAGGATATTCTAATTGCCTGCGTGGATGGGTTGACGGGGTTTCCTGAAGCCATTGAAGCGGTCTTTCCCCAGACGATGGTTCAACTCTGTATCGTCCATTTGGTCCGGAATGCCTTGAGTTATGTGTCCTATAAAGACCGGAAATCCGTGGCCACGGATTTGAAACTAGTCTACAGTGCTGCGACAGCGGCAGAAGCGGAACTCGCCTTGCTGTCCTTCGCCCAGACCTGGGATAAGCAATATCCCACCATTAGGGACTTGCCAACAAATAGAACCCCAGCGATAC
Organism: Cyanobacteriota bacterium; assembly: GCA_026389365.1. Lineage (GTDB taxonomy): Bacteria > Cyanobacteriota > Cyanobacteriia > Leptolyngbyales > Leptolyngbyaceae > JAAFJU01. The sequence continues at coordinate 104 of JAPLHZ010000132.1, read as the reverse complement.
TAGAGAAGTCGGAGTAGATCATTGATGCTTCACTGACAAAATTCTGACGTCTTGGGGTGCGTAGTATGATCTTCAGCGAATCTATCCAATCCACCCTGAAAGAT
>JAPLHZ010000399.1 GCA_026389365.1 Cyanobacteriota bacterium | reverse complement strand
TTTGATGTGAATCGTCTCTTTCAACGCCTCACTCTCGACCTTAATGGGTATACGCGATTTCCAGCAACCTAAATTCCCTAGGATTGTCAATTGCCTTCAAACCACATCTAGCGTCCTCCACGGGAATTCTGGGAGAACCTAGTTTATTTAGATCATCTCTTTTGACCTTTGACACAAACTATTTTACAGTTCCCTCAGTTTTAGTATGGGTAAAGTAATTCCATCCTCTAAATACGATTCTTTCAAAATTTCAATAACTTCTAATCCATTTGTAAGTGCTTCTTCATAAGTATCACCATGGGTGACAAAGTGCTGAGATGGAAAGTCAGGAAGATGAACTAAAAATGCCCGATCTTGATCAGACCATTGGATTAAAATACTGTATTGATTATTCATGATTCATCATCCTGTGGTTTCAATCGATCGATCTTTTCGCGAACTTCTTGTTCTAAATAGTCTTTAACATCATCGCCATCTTTGCCAGGAATAACTAGGAGATCGCCCGGTAGCAGTGGATGTTTCCAAACCGAATGACTCCCTCTCCCACGTTTCTTGAGTAGGATAAAACCGTTCTGTGTGAGTTCTGCTTTGAGTTGTCGAATCTTTCTAGGAATACATTAAACATTATCGGAAATTGTTTTTTAGAGATTCAAAGCCTTGCTAGGCAAGGGCTGTAAATTCGCAAAACCCTATTTCCGATTAAGTCTATTTATTTTATATCACGATCGTTTTCATCGTCATTTTTGGGATTATGTTTGGGTAGAGAAGCGATCGGTACGTTTCGAGCGAACCATCCGATCGTTGTGTAATCTTTTAAAGTATTGGGGTACAGTAAGTAAGATATTTTTCTCGATCGCCATGACAGTTCCCAATTATCAAAGTTTTTTGCTCCCTACTCTTCAGCACTTGGGAAATGGAGAAGAGTATCCTGTTCGGAAAATTTATGATTTGCTCGCTAATCAATTGGAGTTAACTGAAGAAGATCGCCAGCAGTTGTTGCCAAGTGGACGGCAAAAAACTTATCAAAATCGTATTGGTTGGGCAATACTTTATTTGAGCAAAGCAGGACTCATTCATAAACCAAAACGAGGATATGTAATTATTACTCATCGCGGTCGAGAACTCTTAGCACAAAAGCCTGAAATTCTTACAGCCAATTCTCTGAGAATCTTTCCCGAATATCAAGCCTTTTGCCAAAGTAATCTTAAATCGGATCCTGTTGTCGTGTCTCCGATCGTAACCGATACCGATCGAACCCCTGAAGAAATTCTCCAGGACGCTTATTTGACATTGCGATCGGAAGTTGCGGATGAAATTATTCAATTGCTGAAATCTTCATCGCCTGCATTCTTTGAACGTGTGGTTGTAGATTTGTTGGTTTCTATGGGGTATGGTGGCTCACGAAAGGCAGCAGGAAAGGCGATCGGGGGCAGTGGCGATGGCGGTGTTGATGGGATTATCAGTGAAGATCCGCTGGGTCTTGACAATATTTACATTCAAGCAAAACGTTGGGAAAGCAATGTGGGAAGACCTCAGGTACAAGCCTTTGCAGGCAGTTTAGAGGGGTTTCGATCGCGAAAGGGCGTAATGATTACCACATCCGATTTTTCAAAAGATGCGAGAGACTATGTAACCCGCATTGAGAAAAAGATTGTGTTGATCAATGGCGAAATGTTGGCAGAGTTAATGTTAGACCATAATGTTGGAGTGAGTGAAAAGGAACGCTTTGTCATCAAACGAATTGATACTGACTATTTTGATGAGAGCCAATAACTGAACGATCGCAGTATATTGTGACCTAATCAAAAAATGTCTAATCCTAGATGCAAAATTCTAGATACAATAAGAACAAAACGCATCGGATCGAATTGCTATGAATATTGTTGCATTCTCTGGTGCATTAGAACTAGGATTTCTCTATGGCTTAGTCGCCTTGGGAGTTTATCTTTCCTTTCGCGTACTAGACTTCCCAGATTTGACCGTGGATGGCAGTTTCCCCTTGGGGGCAGCCGTAGTCGCAGCATTGATTGTTAAAGGGATTCCACCACTGATTGCAACAGGGCTGGCGGCGGGGGCCGGGGCGATCGCTGGACTCTGTACTGCAACCTTGAATGTTAAATTCAAAATTCTGAATCTGTTGGCCAGCATTCTGACCATGATTGCATTATATTCAATCAATCTTCGGATTATGGGTCGCCCAAATCTACCATTGCTTAATCAGCCGACGCTATTTCAACCTATTAATGATTTACTAAAATCGTGGCCAGAACCGATTCCGACCTTTGGAAATACTTTAATTTTAGCGATAATCGCCCTTAGTACTAAGTTGATATTTGATTGGTTTTTACAATCTGAAATTGGCCTTGCTATGCGGGCAACGGGTGCAAATCCAGCTATGGCAAGAGCTCAGGGGATTTCGACCTCTGCAATGGTGATGTTAGGAATGGCAATTGCGAATAGTCTTGCTGCATTTGCGGGGGCATTGTTTGCACAGTTGAATGGTGGAGCAGATGTAAGTATGGGAATTGGGACGATTATTTTTGGATTGGCGGCGGTCATTGGTGGCGAGACAGTGTTTAATCGGTTGAGTATTGTGCAGGCGACGATCGGTGCAATTGTTGGCTCGATTTTATACCGTATAGTAATTGCGATCGCGCTTCAGGCCGATGTTTTGGAGATTCAATCTCAAGATTTGAATTTGGTGACGGCAGTACTGGTGGCGATCGCTTTGGTATTGCCGAATAAATTAAGGATTAAGAATTGAGAATTGGAGAGTTAGGTATGATTTCTTTGGATGGGATTCAGGTTACATTTAATTCTCGGACGGCTTTGGAAACAAGGGCATTGAATAATCTGTCATTGATGATTCCAGAGGGACAGTTTGTGACGGTGATTGGGAGTAATGGGGCGGGGAAATCGACGTTGTTGAATGTATTGAGTGGGGAGATTCGATCGGACTTTGGTACGGTCAAAATTGGGGATCTTGATGTCACGAGTTGGGATGCGGCGCGCAGGGCAAAGTTAGTGGCCAGGGTCTTTCAGAATCCATTGATGGGATCTTGTGCGGATTTGACGATTGAAGAAAATCTTGCGTTGGCGGCGAAACGGGGAAGGGCACGAATGCTGAAACCTGCATTGGACGCATCATTTCGATCGTACTGTCAAACCCAACTCGCTAGCCTTGGACTCGGGCTTGAAACGCGGCTGGGCGATCGGATGGGATTGCTTTCTGGGGGGCAGCGGCAAGCCGTGAGTCTGCTTATGGCTACCCTCGCGCCTAATCAGATGCTGCTATTGGATGAGCATACAGCAGCCCTTGATCCGAAAACGGCTGACTATGTGATGGGATTGACCGATCGGATGGTTCGCGATCGCAACCTGACGACGCTGATGGTGACGCATAGTATGAAGCAGGCTTTGATCTGGGGCGATCGGACCATTATGTTACATGAAGGACAGATTATTTTTGATTTGAGTGGTGAGGCCCGATCGAAGTTGACTGTGGCAGATTTGTTACAGCAATTTGAACAACTTCAGGGGAATCAGGTTTCAGATGATGCCTTATTGCTAGGATGAGTGCATTCTCATTAGGCCAAGGGTGCAATATGCCTATTCAAAATTCCCAAGGATTTTCGGAGCAGGGCAATCAACTGCCCGTAACATTGTTTTCGCAGCTTCCCGTTGACAATGAAATCACCGAATTGAGCCTAGAAGCACAAATAAAAACAGCCTATCGTCTGCGTTTTTCCAGGGAAAATGAGCGACGGTTTCAGGTTTTCTACAGTAAGACATCGCTTCTATTTTCACGGGCAACGTTATTTGTAGCGATCGTGGGATACATTATTTTCGGTTTGGCTGATCTGTGGAGTTTACCTGTCACCTATCCCAAAGCTTGGTTCATTCGCTATGCCCTAATCTGTCCACTGTATGCGTTGGTATGGGCGCTAAGTTTTCAGGTTAAATGGTCTAAATTAATTCCAAAATTAGCTGGAATGACCCATTTAGTTGGGGCTGTGGGATTGATGGCAATTATGGCGATCGCATTGCCCAGTGAAGTGGGCCATCGCATGTATTTTTTGGGATTAGCATTTGTAATTTTGGCTGTTCATTTTTCGCGACTGAAATTTGGCTATGCGACATTCTTGGGTTGGACTATGATGTTTATCTATACCGGGCTGGGCGTTTGGAAAGCGATGGTACTGAAATCATCTGATGAGACTGCATTTTTGATTGGTAATGTGTTCTATCTTAGTTTTATGAACATTGCGGGTATGTTTATTAGCTATATTCTAGAAGCATCTGCCCGCATTGAGTTTTTACAACGTCAGGCATTGGACCATGAAAAGCAACGATCGGAAAGTCTTCTATTCAGTATTCTGCCACAAAAGATTGCTAAACGCTTAACTCAAAACCGAGGCACAATTGCTCAGGAATACCCGGTCACAAGTATTTTGTTTGCAGATATTGCAAATTTTACGCCATTATCTGAGAAGCTCACGCCAACTGAATTGATTACGTTACTCAATGAAATTTTTAGTGAATTCGATCGATTAGTTGAGCAATATGGTGTCGAAAAAATCAAAACGATTGGAGATTGTTATATGATCGCATCGGGTGTGCCAAACCCTCGTCCAGACCATGCCCAGGCGATCGCCTGTTTAGCAATTGATCTTGTTCGCTATATCAATAACTTTGCCCAGAAATATCGTTATCCTATTAATCTTCGTATTGGTATTCATAGTGGTACAGTTGTGGCAGGTGTAATTGGTCAGCAAAAGCTAATGTATGATTTGTGGGGTGATACGGTGAATACGGCTAGTCGCATGGAATCCCATGGTGAAGTGGGCAAGATTCAAATCAGTCGCGCTACGTATGATTTATTGGGGAATGAGTTCATTTGTGAATCCCAAGGTAAAATAGATGTTAAAGGCAAAGGTAAACTAGAAACTTGGCATTTGATTGCAAAACGTGGAAGAGTCGATTATTGATACAGAATAGTTTAATGATTAAGAGAACATCAATGTCACTGTCAATTCAATGATTTTTTAAGTGGGGCGGGGGGAGATCGGTTTTTGGGAAGAGGTGAGGGGCGAGTCGATCGTATATTTTCAATGCCAGTTCGTCGATCGGGCAAACTTATTCTACAATTTTGTATATATTTGCTAGCAATAAAATTCGATCGCTGAATTTCCTACGAATGAGAGACAAAAGAGCATTGGCTGCCCGGTGGAGGAAAGGCGATGGGATTGTTCTCATCGCTTGAGTAGCGGATTTTCCATTGTTGGGTTCGCAGAAATTGAATCATCTTTTGTACCATTCCTCCTCAATCTCATGTAAGAATTTTGTTGCTTTTATTCCACATCTAATGTGTCTTAGAACAGTCTTATAATCATCTTCTCCTATCAGTGTAGAAGCATATGTAGAAGCTTCAAAAAGTGAAGAGTAACTGTTAACAATACTCATACCCTGCTCAATTAGTTCTTCAATCTCTTCCCAAGTAAGCGGATTTAAATCATTCTTGCTCTTGATAATGCTACTTGTACTAGTATGAGCAACAACATTATTTCGCAAGATTATCAACCGCTTAACTAAAGGATTATCTTTGCTGACAAATTCTAGATCCTTCTCAAGTTGCTGTTTACTTGGTTCTCTCGCTGTTTGAGAAAGAGAGTCAACATATGGATTGTGTTTGAGACGTTCCCTAAATTGCTGTATGTCAAATAAATCGATGTTCTTCTGGATAATCTGGATGAGTTGACGAAGGCTCGAAGCATCTTTTTGGGGATCATAGGCTCGGCATAGGTTCAAAATACTCGCTTGTTTATGAGCAGAAAGAGTAAGTCCCCAGAAGGCAACGCACTGATTAATTTCTTTCTGATAATCATCAAGCGCTTCCCGTAGGCTTCTGTAGAGTTTGAAGTGATGCCTTGCATTCAGAAGATCGTCAGAGAGTGCTTTTAGAAGTCCTTTAAATTGCTCTTCGTTATATTTCATGCTTCCTAGAATTTAATTGTTGTAGGCAGATTTGAGGTACTTCGACCGTCGCTTTCCTTATTGATGAACCTGTTGTTACACTTGATTTACGATCGCAGTTTAATAAAGTATGAATTGCGATATCTTACTGCGATCACGCTTCTATTTCGCTATCATCAATTTTTTCTAAGAGCAATATAAAGATAAGACTTAACTATATTTCGGTTCTCCCAGAATTCCCGTGGAGGACGCTAGATGTGGTTTGAAGGCAATTGACAATCCTAGGGAATTTAGGTTGCTGGAAATCGCGTATACCCATTAAGGTCGAGAGTGAGGCGTTGAAAGAGACGATTCACA
>JAPLHZ010000235.1 GCA_026389365.1 Cyanobacteriota bacterium | reverse complement strand
GACATCCGGTAAATCGAGTGGAATGTGAATCTGATTCTCCATGAGGCCCCTCGCTTGCTGGCTAACATCTTGATTTTACAGCCAATCGATGAACGCTATATCTGGATGCCGACCACGGCAATTCTAGGAGAACCTTAATTGTCTGCGATCGGGCATAATCTATGACCTTTACCCTTTAAACTACCAAAAAAGATAAATTTATCTATCCCGGAAGGCTCTTTTTAAGAAAAAATTACAAATTGGACAGATTTAAGAAATTTTCTTGAAGAAACTCAAGATTTTCAGGATGTCCAAAAAACGATCGTCGGTTTACCCCAAATGTCTGGCATGAAAAACGTTGAAAGTGGAAACCAAGGTAAACTTAAAATCAATACTTTTTAGAGTTTTTCTATGTCTTACCGTGAATTTACTTGGTCAAGCGTTAAGGAAAAATTTGACTTGACCGCGATCGAAGGTGGCCGTTTTTTGCCCACCATTGCGCCCATTGAACCAAGTACATGGCTTCAGGAAACTCTGCGACGTGGAATTCCCTGGGCAATGGCAGTAGGCGGTGAGAAGGCACGATCGGAAGCAATCATTGCACCTATTTTATTAGAAGTTCGCGAAATCTTAAACTCAGAAGTTAGCGTTTTTTCAGGCGAAGAATTCAATGTTGAACCCGAAACTGGATTGAATGGATATTGTGATTTTTTAGTGAGTCGTTCAAGAGAACAAATTGCAGTTGAAGCACCCGTATTGATTATCATTGAAGCGAAAAAAGCTGATATTAAATTAGGACTTGGACAATGTGTAGCGGAAATGATTGCAGCCCAAAAGTTTAACGATCGTAAAGGTCAATCCATTGAAACAATTTATGGAAGCGTGACAACAGGCACCGCATGGCGATTTATGAAACTTGAAAAATCAACTATTACCGTTGACCTGAATGATTACCCACTTCCGTCCGCCGCTGATATTTTAGGCATGTTAGTTTGGATGTCTCAAATTCATGAGTAATTTCAAGTTTGAATTGAATTAATAAGATCTAAGTAACCGATCGTCTTTACTTGAGAGACGATCGGCTATGCGTTCCAAACATTCCTAATTTGTTTCTATTCTAAAACCTTAGTTGACTCTTGTGTATGACACCCATACTTCCGCAAATATCAGTATTATACCAATCACCACTTGAACCATAGATTTTGATTGCTGACTCTTCATTGACTGAGCATAGAATTTTCCCGTTTGGAACATTACGAACATTTGATGGAGGATCAATGACGATCGCCGAGCCTGCGCCAGAAATCACGCTATTACTTGAAGATGATTTTCCAGAGCAGACTTTATCTAACATTTTTTTTGTTGCGTTCGATTGTGGATAATTAACCTGTTTTTCTGGAAAAGTTATCCAAGTTCCATTCGTACAATTTGCTTCACTTTCAATTCGCTCTTGATTGAGATAGTAAACAAAGCTAGGATTCCCAGAAGAATTAGGATTAACCGAACAAAGGTCAACATTAACGATCTGTCCATCAACAGACCTCCCAGCTTCATAATTACAAGCCGATGATACACTCTGGGCAGCCTTACTAGAAGATTCTGGAGGCGTTTGAATTTTGGGTGACTTAGATGGTTTTTGAGGCTCTTCGGTAACAGAATTTTGATTGGCAACTTGTACTTTTGGAGAAATTGTAACCGAAGGCTGAGTAGTCGGCGGAGCCGGAGCAGTTACCTGAGATTGGTTAGGTTTGTCTTTGTCTTTTACGATAGCCAGAACCCCGACACCCACCAGTGCGACCATTGCACCGACACCTAACGCAACAAGCCAAGTTTTAGGATCGCTAGCGGAACTTTGGGCAGGTTGCTGTTTATCGGCTGCTGGGTATAGATAGGGGTTTCCATGGGCTACAATAATAGTGGGCTGGCTTGGCCTAGAATTACCATTATTTGGCGGAGCGGTTGCAATTTGGTTAGATCCGGGAGACAGCGAAACTATAGTTCCTGGGATATTTACCGAATTCGATCGCAGCAACTCATCCAACATCTGACCCGAAGTCTGATACCGATCGCGGCTATGGGGTGCGATCGCCCGATCGATCACAGAAGCCAAACCACCGCTAACAGTCGGCGCAAACTGTCGCCATTGAATATCACCTGTGCGTCCATCTGTCGGGAGTTCCTGCGGAATTTTGCCCGTTAACGCATAGATCGCCGTCAATCCCAAACTATACAAATCACTCCCATAGACCGCCCGACCCGCCGCCTGTTCACTCGCCATAAATCCAGGTGTCCCAATCACGATCGATCGCGTCGTGTTGCCTTGACTATTGATGGCGGTTCCCATAGTTTCTCTGACTGCACCGAAATCAATCAGAACAGGCTTGTGATCGCGTTGGCTAAGAATGATATTTTCAGGTTTGATGTCGCGATGAATAATATTACGATCGTGAATCAAACTCAATATAGGAAGCAACCCTGACAGCCATTCCCGCACCGCCGCATCACTCATGACACCCTGAGATTGAACTCGCCCAGCAATAGTATCCCCTTCAATATATTCCTGAACCAGATAGAACTTATTATTTTCTGTAAAGTAAGCATACAAACTTGGAATTTGAATCGTCAGATTACCGAGTTCTTCGAGTAAAACAGCTTCCCGCTCAAATCGCTGTTTAACAAGATTATAAATTTCAGGACTACTTTCAATCAGGAGTAATTCTTTTAATACACATCGTCGCCCAGATGGAAGTTGAGTATCCTCCACCAAGCTCGTCCTTCCAAAACCACCTCTTCCAAGTTCTCGGACCACACGATAGCGATTGCTTATCAAAGTCATAAAAAACTAGCCTTACCGATTCATAGAGTTGTCAATCAAATTGAAGACTAGCTTAGGAATGTATGAGTGATATTACGCACAACCTTTTGCTGACTATAGCAATTTTAAGGTATCCATAACAAAAAATCACAGATATCGTAAATTTATTTCAAATTATTCGCCTACAGTAAGTATGAGTTTCATTCATCCATCCTCCATGGTTAATACGCTTCCCACCGTCGTTGGACAATCTCCCTACCTCGAACTAAAAAATCAAGAGCAGACGCGCCGTTTTGATCTAACGAGCGATCGGCATGTTTTGGGCCGCGATCCGCAGAAATGTGACCTAGTGGTTCCGCCAGAATGGGGCGTAATTTCCAGTTGTCATGCAGTGTTGAAGCGGGTCGGGTCGGGCTATGTCATTTTTGATGGAGACGGAACGAGACCGAGTACAAATGGATTGTTTTTTAATCAAACCCGGATTACGGTTTCCGAGGGATTTTCGCTTAGTAACAGCACCACCCTAAAAATTGGACAAGATCCTCGCAATACCATTCAGCTTTCCTATCGTAATCCCCTCGCTGCCTCCGCATTCAAAGCCACAGGACTCCGATCGATCGCCTTTGCAAATCAAACCATCACGATCGGTCGAGATTCATCCTGCAATTTGGTCTTAGACTCGCCAATGATTTCGCGAACTCATGCCACAATTGAACCTCAGCAATCTGGTCATTTGCTATGCGACCAAAGTGTGAATGGGATTTTCGCGAATGGTCAACGGGTACAAAGTTCGGTGACGATCGTAGAAAATATGACCGTCAATATTGGTCCATTTACCCTAATTGTTCAAAATAATAGTCTTCGTCTCCTTGATTCCGGCACTCAAATTCGCTTAGATGCCTATGCGTTGAAACGACAAGTTCTAGATGAGAAAAAGAAGACGAAACTCATTCTAAATGATGTCACTTTAGCGATCGAACCCGGTCAATTTATTGCCTTAGTGGGAGGCAGTGGCGCGGGTAAATCAACCTTAATGAAAGCTTTGTTGGGATTAGAACCGACGACTTCGGGACAAGTATTTATTAATGGTAGTGATTTACGATCGAATTTCAATATTAAACATTATCGGAAATTATTTTTTAGAGATTCAAAGCCTTGCTAGGCAAGGGCTGTAAATTCGCAAAACCCTATTTCCGATTAAGTCTATTTATCGAACTCAAATTGGCTATGTTCCCCAAGATGACATCATTCATCGAGATTTGACTGCGATCGAAGCCCTCACCTATGCCGCAAAACTCCGACTACCACCCGATACCAATATTCCCCAAGTCGTTGCCAAAACCTTAGAACAAATCGAACTCACTCCCGCCCAACAAAATACTAAGATTCAATTACTCAGTGGTGGTCAACGCAAACGGGTATGTATTGGGGTTGAATTGTTGGCCGATCCTAAATTGTTTTTCCTAGATGAACCGACATCGGGACTTGATCCTGGTTTGGATAAGAAAATGATGCAATTGCTCCGAAAGCTGGCCAATGAAGGACGCACTATTGTTTTAGGTGACTCATGCAACGGCTAATGTGAGTATGTGCGATCGGGTGGCCTTCATGGGCCGTGGTGGGTTGCTTTGCTTCTTTGGTCCACCCCAAGAAACCTATGAATTTTTCAAAAAAGACGACTTTGCTGATATCTATACCGTTCTAGAAGAAGATGCTGCAATTACAAATTGGGCTGCGAACTATAGTCAATCTGTTTATTAGACTTAATCGGAAATAGGGTTTTGCGAATTTACAGCCCTTGCCTAGCAAGGCTTTGAATCTCTAAAAAATAATTTCCGATAATGTTTATTGTGAACGCCATGTCCGCAATCACCTTAGTCTCCAAAAAAAGGCCACCACAGGATTTACTCCACCGACTCAAGTCAAGCCATCAATTATTGAACAAACAAAACTACTGACGCAACGATATTGGAAATTAGTAACTCGCGATCGAACCAATCTGATTATTTCTTTGGCAACCGCTCCGATCGGGGTGAGTTTGATTAGTCTTGCCGTTAAGAATAATGCAGCATTTCTCTTACCCGAAATCCCTGACCCATCCCTTGCTCCCATGGCCACTAAAATTTTGTTTGTCTTCACCTGTGCGTCCCTTTGGGTTGGGCTTTCGGGGGCATTACAAGAAATTGTTAAAGAAATGCCTATTTATGTTCGAGAGCGATTGGTAAATTTGAGTTTGCCTGCTTATTTAGGATCGAAAGTAGCAGTATTGAGTGCGATCGCAATTGCACAATCGTTACTAATCTCATTGGTAATCATGATTGCATTTAAATCGCCATCTCCTGAAATGATTCCTTGGGCGATCGGACTAACCATCACAAGTTTTCTAACTCTTCTCGCAAGTTATAGTCTGGGTCTACTCGTCTCTAGTGTTGTTCAAAACATTTCCCAAGCCAATAGCGCTTTACCATTACTACTGATTCCACAAATCATTTTTTCTGGGGTTCTATTCAAAAGTGAAGGCGCATCCAAAATCATTGCTTGGTTTATGTTGAGTCGTTGGTCGATCGGTGCCTATGGTGCACTGGTTAATATTAATGCACTAATTCCAGAACAAAAGAAATTTCCCGATGGTAGCCTCATGCCACAACCATTCGAGCCGAGTGCTGTCTATGATGCAACTTGGTCTAATCTTTCATTGAATTGGGGTATTTTGTTGGTTCATATTGTGGTGTGTTTGACTGCTGCGGGCTGGTTTCAGAAGCGAAAGGATATTTGTTAAGTACGAATTTTGAACTAGTCCAATAAATCTTTGAAATTGTATATGAATTCTTTCCTCATTTTTAGCCCAGAGACGATCTCATCCCCATTTACTCTAATTTTATTATTGTTCGTCGGCATTGGAACGGGAACTATCTCAGGAATTTTAGGGATTGGTGGTGGGCTATTGATTGTGCCATTCTTGAGTTTGTGGAATATTCCATTAGTACAGGCGACAGCAACGAGCTTGCTGGGAGTATTGTTGAGTGCGATGTCAGGAAGTTGGCGTAATTGGGTAAAGGGTGAATTGCGATGGCGACAGGCGATCGTATTAGGACTCTGTGGTTTACCGATGGCGCAGGTGGGGGCTTGGGTTGCAAATCAAATGAACGATCGGGTTTTAGCATTTTCGATCGCTGTATTTCTGATTGCAATGATTTTTTTGGTGGAGTACAAGAAGCGACTGGGATCTCCCCCCCTTGGTACGGGAGGAACCGAACCGAAGAGATTTGATGAGGACGATAAAACTACCTCAACATTCATAGTCCCCCTTACCAAGAAGGATTTAGGGGGTTCCCTACCGATCGGCCTCGTAGCAGGGTTTCTCTCAGGTCTCTTCGGAGTGGGTGGGGGTGCGGTGATGGTGCCGTTGCAGATGGTGTGGTTGGGTGAACCGATTAAGTCTGCAGTGCGGACGAGTTTAGGGGCGATCGTACTAATTGCAATGTCGGGGCTGTGGCGTTATAGCGTTCAGGGAAATGTGCTGTGGGGACCGGGCCTTGCGTTGGCAATTGGTGGGGCGATCGGGGCACAATTGGGAACTCGCTTGCTGAAGAAGTTATCGGGCGATCGGGTCAATCAGTTATTTCGTGCCTTGTTAATTACATTAGCAATTTATATGACTTGGCGCGGGATTCGCGGACGTTAGAGATTGATTGTTTTCAGTGTCAGGAAACATTATTTTAAATTCTTCAGCAGTGAGCCGATCGCTTTCGGATTCCAATCGATCGAGAAATACTAATCCCAGAAAATGATCGTATTCATGTTGAAAAATCCGAGCGACAAAATCGGTGAATGTTGCTTCTATTTTTGTGCCAGTCCGATCGGTATACTCAACAGTAATCGATTGATGGCGAGGGACAAATCCACGATATTGAGGCACACTAAGACAGCCTTCCCAGCCTTTTTCCATTTCAGATGATCGACCGATAATTTTGGGATTGATGAGGGCGATCGGTTCCATTTCAGGTGCATCAGAATAGCGGGGCGTAGGACGAGATGCAATGATCATAATTTGCAATGATTCATTCACTTGGGGCGCTGCAATGCCCACACCATTGGCCGATCGGAGGGTTGTCAAAAGGTCATCGATCAAAGTTTGCAGTAGGGGATTTTTGAAGTCGGTGACAGGAGTTGCAGTTTGACGGAGTGTAGGATGGCTTAGGTGAAGAATTGAACGGATTGAATTCGACATTGAAGATTGTAGAATATGGCTAAAGCGATTATCATGGTAGCAGATGTCTGATAAACGAGTGAAACAATTTTCAGCTATCTAACAATGATTTCAAAGTGTATGGGGGAGTTATTCAAATCTACTTTACAAACCCGACGAATGTATAAATTCGTTAGAATATTCCCCTGTATAGCCCCTACAAGCGAGCCATACCCCTGCTATATCAGTCATCTGTGAGACTGGAATTCATTCATTGAGGTTGAATTTTTCTTATGATTACTATCCGTAGTACCCACGATCGTGGCGCAGTTAATATTGGTTGGCTGGATAGTCGCCACACTTTTTCCTTTGGTAGCTATTCTGATCCAAACCATATGGGATTTGCAACCTTGCGGGTCATCAATGAAGATAAAGTTGCTCCTGGACAAGGCTTCCAAACCCATAGTCATCGAGATATGGAGATTGTTACCTATGTTCTCGATGGAGCATTAGAACATAAAGATAGTTTGGGGACGAGTTCAATTATTCGGCCTGGTGATGTACAACGCATGACTGCTGGAACGGGCATTACCCATAGTGAATTTAATAGTTCTAAAACCGATCCAGTTCACCTTTTGCAAATCTGGATTTTGCCCGATCGCACTAATCTAGAACCGGGTTATGAACAAAAGAATTTTCCTCAACCCGATCGATCGGGCAAACTTTGTCTAGTTGGTTCTCGTGATGGTCGCGAGGGATCAATTGTGATTCATCAAAATATTGATTTTTATTCAACTTCACTCCAATTCGGTGAACGCGTGAGTCATACATTGGCTACCGATCGGATGATTTGGGTGCAGGTTGCCAGTGGTACTATTCAACTGAATGGACAGGCACTCGTAGCCGGTGATGGGGCGGCGATCGAGCAGGAATCCCTCATCACATTAGAAGCCACTACCAATGATTCAGAAGTACTTCTATTTGATATGGCTAAGAACCGCTAGAGGTGGCTATTAGGACGATCGTAAGTTCTTTAGCGATGCAGAACCGATCGCCTTTTTATCCAAAACAGAGAGATGTAGACGGTTATATGTTTTTACGACAGTCCGGACAGTTTTGGTACGGTAGTGGCGAGGAAAGCTATCCAAAGCTTAGAGTACAGTCATACAACAAAAGAGAGTGTGCCATTTCTAGAGGATTCCTTCTTTTGGCCCCAAGTCCACAACCGTCTCATCGTGGCACTCTCCAAAGAACTGGGCGCAAAGCTGCGGCCAAAATATTACGCCGCGATCGAAACCCGCACCTATCTCGATGACGAAGAGGGCAGTATCTTCGTGGGAATTCCAGATGCGATCGTCTTTAATGTCGGGTCTACACGTCTAGAACACTACCCTGACTTTTATTCAGCTTTGCGTTGAGCTTGAGCTTTGCCCTGGGGAATGGGGTCTGCAATGTATTTAAAGTTCTCATCAGAATTCCAGGGATCTCCTCTCCTCATTAGCTAGCTCAAGCATTCTTTAAGCTCCATTCTGTGACGGCTGCCAATCTGGCGCAATTCATCAATCGATCACCTACAAAGGTCCGATCGGTGCCAATGTAGTGCTGCATCTCTGGCGGTAAGACTGCTCATAGCCACCCCAGTCATCGTTGTTGAATTGCTTGCAGTCCGTCTTACCCTCCGTGTTCATCACCAATTGTTCAATCAGTTCATCGGTGGGCTTGCCGACTCGTGCTGCCAGAATTAAGGAACGAGGATTTAATAACACCCACAATTCTTGAAACCCTTATGGCTTCTAGGAAGAGTTTAAGGGAATCCCAGTTCTGGATCTTATTTAGTTCTCATTCCTAACTCACTTGAATAGCCTAAAAGATTTGAATAAATTCATTTTTTCGTATGAACTCAGGCTATCACAGTGAATGCAATTTGACTTTTAACTAATTTAGGCAGAATCAGTACTCCGACCACTATATTTCCCATTATCTTTCTTAAAATTCATCATGAAGAGTAATAACTGAGTATTTGTAAGTTAAAAAATTTCTAAGTTTATTGGCAAGGTAAATTTTTAGTTGAGTAATTACGAAAAATCCAGGTATCTCGCGTTGAGGTTTAATCAAAAAATCTTGACTGCGTAGTTCATCAATGACTTGGTGTAATGTTTTAGAATAAGGTCTATAAACGTACTTTAACAATGGATTTGGTAACGGATAATCACCAATGTAAATTTTTCCTTTTTCTAAAATTCGTAGGCCATGAAAGTGATAAACCTTACCAGCACTATAGGCAAAACGGGTTGCATTCCAAGGGCCTAACATCCATTCTTGTTTTTGTAAAATATGCACATCATCCGCAAATTTATCAGGCCAGCAATCAAGATATTTTTGATCCCCAAACTTACCATTTTCCTGCCTAGAAAAACACCACTCTACACACCGCGCTTCCCACCAAGAACGTACTTTTTCACTTTTATCTCTTTCAAACGTCATAAACTGAACACAAAAACGTCCACTGGTAGCGGACTGATCATATTCAGGGGAATAGGCGTGCTCCGTAATTAAAACGGCTTTTCCTGATGCTTCAAATTCATCAAAAATAGGGGAAACATCTGCGAGGAAAAACATATCAGCATCAAGATATGTTACTCGTTCTACAGATTTGTCCCGTTCAAAAACAAGTTTGGGAGTAAAGGGGGTTAATGTCCAACAATATTCTGCTTTAGTTCGACCAGGTTTAACAGCTAATAACTCAGGAGTCTCTATTTCTGATAAGGCGATCAGGCGAATATTGGGTTTATTAAGTTTTTCAAGAACTTGATAGGCTATATCGTCCATACAAAGAACCCATAAAGTATAGCTTCTTGCATAATTCTCTAAAGATTTGTGTAGGGCAAGTCCTTGAGGAAGAAATAGACTGTCAAAGAGCGTGACATAATGTTCCATTAGTTTAAAGAGAAAGAATTTACAGTTTCTACTACTTTACCTATGTCGTCATCAGACATTTGGGGATGACAAGGTATGGATAAACATGTTGTAGCATGATATTCACTGTTAGACAATCCTTGGCGATCGCGTTTGATTTCTAGACATGGTTTCTGATGATGTATAGGAATAGGGTAGTGCATTAAACTCTGCACACAAGATTTACGCAAATGGGTTTGGAGAGCTTCACGATGTTCACATTGAATCACGAAAAGGTGATAGACATGAGCTTGATTTTCTTCAGGACTAGCTAAAAGCTGAATTTGTGGATTAACTAATTCTGCCTGATAAATAGCGGCGATCGCCTGTCGTCTTTGGGTAAATTCAGGTAGCCATTTAAGTCGTTCCGAGAGGAGAGCCGCTTGAATTTCATCAAGGCGACTATTCATACCGAGTTCAGGATGATGGTATCTTTCACTTTGACCATAGTTCCGTAAGCGAGTTGCTTTTTCAGCCAACACTGAGTCGGAGGTCACGACCATCCCCGCATCGCCGATCGCCCCTAAGTTTTTAGTTGGGTAAAAGCTATAGGCTCCAATTTCTCCGAAGGCTCCAGCAACAGTTCCTTGCCATTGAGCTAGATGGGCTTGGGCACAGTCTTCAATTAAAGCAATATTATTGTCCGTGCAAAATTGCGCCCAAGTGGACATATTGCGAACCTGACCATAGAGATGAACTAATAACAGTGCTTTAGTTTTTGAGGAAAAGCAACGTTCAACACTTTCCAAGGAAAGAAGAGCCGTATCTCGTTCAATATCTGCCAAAACAGGGGTTGCACCAGCTCGTAAAATAGCTAAAACCGTTGCAAAGGCAGTCATTGGCGTGGTAATCACTTCATCACCAGGGCCAATATCTAAAACTCTTAGAGCAATTTCAATCGCATCTAAACCATTACCCACCCCAACTCCATAGCGAGTACCACAAGCCTTTGCCCATTGATTTTCAAATTTTTCTAATTCTTTTCCCAGGACATACCAGCCAGAATCTAAGACTCGCTGAACTGCACTGAGCATCGCTTCCCGCAGAGCCGTATCTTCTGCTTTAAAGTCATTCATTAAAATCATGCTTTGACATCCCAATAGTTAGAAAAATTGGCTTGATAATAAATTAAGGTTTTTTGTAATCCCTCTCTGAGATCAATTTTAGGAGTCCAACCCAGTTCTTGCTGAATTAAGGAAAAGTCACTGTAATAATCTCCAATATCAATGGCCTTACGTTCTGGAGGAAAGGGAACTAACTCGTAGGTAGCACTGTCGTCTAAACAAGTTAAAAGATTAGCTAAGTCTTTAAGATTAATAACTTCCGAACTACCCAAATTATAAATCTTTCCATTAGCTGTTTCTTGGCTTGCGGCTAACAAAAGAGCTTCTACACAGTCATCTACATAGTTAAAATCTCTTAATTGTTGACCATCGCCAAAAACTTTAATCGGATTACCTTCTAATATCTGGCGTACCCAAATCCCCAGAAAGGTTTGGCGAGCGTCTTTCACCCGCATTCCAGGCCCGTAGGTGTTAGTTAAGCGTAAAGCACAGGCACGAATACCATAAACATTGTTATAGAGTAAGTGATACCATTCACCCGCTAGTTTATTAATGCCGTTAACATCAACAGGTCGAATTGGATGATTTTCATCTACAGGTAAATAATCTGGTTTACCGTAAAGTTGACGAGTGCTGGCAAAAATGATTTTAATTTCGGGGTTGGCTTGACGGCAGGCTTCTAAAATAGATAATTGGGCAGAAGCATTAATGTCTAAATCAGTTTGGGGATCAGACATCGAATCAAGGTGACTAGTTTGACCTGCTAGATTAAAAAGATAGTCTTTCCCTTTGACCAAATATTTCATGGCAAAGGGATCACGGACATCACAAATATTAACAGTTACCTGATCTTTGAAATCATGGATATTAAAAAGATTGCCACCATATTGAGGAATAAGACTATCTACGATGGTAACTTCTGCGCCTAGTTGAACGAGACAACGAGCAAGGCTCGAGCCGATAAAACCCAACCCACCTGTTATGAGGATTTTTTTCTCATTGAAAGTATTCATTAGGTTTTCTCGACGAGAACAATATGGTCTAAAAAAAGGTCTGGATTAGGAGGTAGAAGCTTGGCTAATAGTAATCCTACTAAAGATACTGAAGACATTATCGTAGCGTATAAAATAAGCTTGACGCGATAATGAGCTTTCTCAGTAATTTTATAAAGATAAGCATTTAATAATTGGAAAACAGTAGAAATATCGGGTCTAATTTTTTGATGTCTAACCCATTTTAAACCTTGTTTTTCTAAAAGTGCTTTTAAACCAAAGGTTGAATAACGAGCATAATCATAAGGCTGTTCGTGTTCATCCCATACAAAGGGAATTGTTAAAAGAATTTTTCCGCCTGGTCTAATTACCCGTTTCATCTCTTGTAAAAATTCATCTGGATTGAAAACGTGTTCTAAGACTTGATTACATAAGATGCCATCAAACACATTGTCTTCAAAAGGAAACTGTTTTCCGTCATAATAATATTTACCATTTTTTTCGCCCAAAAATCCATCTCTGGAGATTTCTAGCCCAACATACTCATTTACAGAATTAAATAGGCTACGGTAGGGCATTGTCCCACAACCAACATCTAGTATTTTACCTGAAAGTTCGGGCGCAAAATCTTTAATTGCACAACTTAAGCCATCTCTTGCTAAATAAAATGGATTAACAAGAACTCCTGATAAAGTAGGATTAAATTGTTGACTATCAATGAAATGATTTAGCTTAGCTTTAATTTTTTGTATGATCATAATTTCTTTTTTTGATAGATTAAACCCCGAAAAAAGAATTCGAGTCCTTGGTCAGATAAGACATTTCCTTCAGGATCATCAAATTTGGATAATAAGTTCCAATCTGATGACAAATATTTTTCAACCTTTGAAATTGCAAAAATCCAACTTGGATAACTAGCTTTATAGATGTCTGGATATACCTGTTGGATTACTAGATGGTCTGTTTCTTCTTCTGTAAACGAGGTTCGATCAATGATTAAAACTTTAGCATCAGTGTCCCTCAATTTATCTAATATTAGAAGAGGATTTTCTAAGTATTGAAGAACGCTGGATAAAAGAATAACATTCGGCGATCGCTTTTCTAAACACTCATCAATAGTTGGATAAAACTGTAAACAATCATCTGCGATAAATTCACGACCACATTCTACAAAATGAGGCTGCTCAACTACACTCCAAGTGACCTCAGTTAAATCTGATAAAAATTGACGATTTTGAAAGTAACTGCTTCCCAAGGAGCCACCAAAATCAAGAACATGAAGTTTTCCTTGGTTTTGAGCGGCTACCCACATCAATCCAGCTAAAACTGGCCAAGCATATTCTATCTGATCAAATAAAACTGAATCTCGTTCATAAACTGCTTCTCCATTTTTAACTTTAAGAATGGCATTCTTGACTTTTTCTAAAATATCAGCTTGATCATAACCCGATGAATTGGCTTGGGCTTCTTCCCAGGTTTGATAGTCTCCTGCAAAGGCGATCGCGCCATGATTCTGGGGGTGATGTCGAAGATTTTGAATAAAGCCAGTAATGGCTGGGGGCAACCAGTTACGGACAAATTTCTTAAAAGAACTCATTTATTAAGCCATCTAATTTGCATGAATTTTTATGATTTTACGATAAAAAGCAGAAAACAGATCAAGTGGATCAGTAAATAGGTGAATTATCCTTCGCTTAATCGTTGAAAGTTGTGATTGAAGTTTACTACAAAAAGTACTACCTTCTCTCATGGCTTTGCCTCGAAATATATGCCCATAAAGTATATTCGTCGGCAACGCGATCGCCTAATGTCTCACTCTAAAGTTGTTTGAGTATTAAGATTTAGGACTTGAGTGGATGACGGCGATCGCCTTTTAAAACGAAGCCATATACTTTTGTTTTTTAGTCCATTTTTCCGATAAAACAATGGAGCGATTTAAAATGTTTTCAATACCATAAAGTTTGATAACTTAGATTTTCAGATTTCTATTAACGACATCACCGAATGTATAGGGGCAAACATCGGGCATATCTAGACCAGTTTCAGCGATCGCATCTAGTTTTGCTTTTTTATAGATTTTACCTAGATATTCATCTGTCATATATATTTTAAGGCTAGGACTATCAGTTAGATAATCAGCCATATTTGACCGCTCTCTTTGAACCGTGACTAACCAACTTCGTGTGCGCGAAGCTTGCCTTTGGCATCGTAGTTGTGGTTGATAATCCCACTGTAGCAAGTGATGAATAATCAAACGTATGCTACTCAACAAACTGTCGCGTTCGCGTTTGGACAAATCCCGCACCTCTTCGACTAAATTTTCAATGTCTAACTCAGAAAAGCGACCAGCCGCTAATAGGTTAGCCATCTGCTCTGTCCAAAGTCTCGCTCATAGGATGCTTCATAGGTTTGTTTTCTTCTAAGCCTAATTAGCTTTATATTACTCAAAATTGATAAATATAATTAACAATTATTTTATCTAAGAGACTGACGAATAATTGCGTCTAATTGAACGGATCTTTGAGCAAAGGTATGATCTTTTAAGGTTCGGGCTTGACCTGCTTTAGCAATTTGTTTACACTCTTGCTCATGATCTAATAAATACTTAACTTTTTCAATCGCCTCTTCTACCGTTCGATAAGTAACAACTTCTTTCTCTAATTCAAATAATTCATGTAAATTTTCTTGCCAATCTGTAAGTAAACAAGTTCCAACTCCTGTAGCCTCATAAAGACGCATATTTGAAGCAGAATTTCTAGAAATATCAATATGATTGTTTAAGGTGATCTTTGAATTATAGAGTCCTTGAAACATATCCAATCCAAATAAAGGCGGTTTAGCCCGATCTTGGATAAGAGAATCTAAAAGAGTCGGTAAGCTAGGACGGGAATTAATTAAGGTATAGTTCTTAATTTTAGGAATTCTTTGAAATAGTTTTCGTATATTTTTATCTTTAATAATCGTTTGAATTAAGTCATAAACAATTCCTTTAAAAGGCAATAAGAGTTTATCTTTTTGCGTTAAGCGATAGACATCGGAATAAATTTCGAGATTGTTTTTTTCAGCTAACTCTTTAATTAGTATTGCTCGTTGATTATGAGCTTCTTTCCCCAAAGCAATAGAACCGATAAACGAAAAATCAATAAAAGGATCGTGATTTTGGTCAATGCGTTTTAGAATACGAGGATCGAATGCGTGCCGAAAATATTTTGATTGATGACCCAATAATTGAAATGTCTCGACTAATCCAGGAATATTAGACAAAACAATATCATAGGAGCCAAAAACCGAATCATCTTTATAAGGCGCACCACACCAACCTAGCACTAATTTTATAGATGAACATTCTGCTTTTAATTCAAGAATAAAATCCTTTTGGAAAGAATTGTAGTCATCTACAAAAAGAATATCAGGTTTAAAAAATTTAATTTGTGCTTTAGTAATATCAGTGAGCCAAGTTTTTTCTTGATATTGAAGACCTTGCTCTTTTGCCCACATTTTTTGCATCGCTTCAGCATTAGCAACAGGTTCCCAAACTTCATAGCCAATTTTACCTAGGGAATTTGTCCAAAAATCAGCCCATCCAAAACAATCTTCTGTTATTTTTTGATGTTGTATAGAAAAAGTTTTATCTTTCAGTTCAGGATTTTTAGTATAGAACTGATTTAAATAAGTAGGATAGTTAGTAGTAATTCGGAGTAATCGCATTATTTTTTGTTTGTTTGAATAATTTCACCATTTTTATTGATAATAATATAGTCAAATTTTTCTTCCCATAATAGCATACTAACAAATAAATCACGATTGTTATCCATTAATTCTTGAAAGGGATTTTTCCAATTTGAATGAAATTGCTCATAAAAATAATCGGTTCCTAAGTTTCTGCGTTCACTATCTTTCCATTCTATAAAAATCAGCGTTTGACCTAGTATTTGGGTATGCCATCTATGGTGATTTGGGATCTTTGTAAAATTAAACATAATGTCGGAAGATTTTGCTGGAGTTTCAATATAACCTCGTTTTCCTATTCGCATTAATTCTTCACAAGCTTTAGCAGGATCATCTAAATGTTCTAAAACGTGAGAACAATAAACAAAATCAAACTCTTTGTCCGTAAAAGGCGTTGATTCTACAGTACAAGAAATGAAAGGTCGATCATCTTTAATTAGCTTTTCTGTACGATGAGTTGTTTCTCCCTCATAAAAATCTGCTAAATGGGTAGCCAAAGGAAAGGGATGTCCACCGCTCCCAATATCTAAAACCTTGTCATCTTTTTTTATATCAAAGTTAACGTATTGAATTTGATAATGATATCGTTCATATTCCATCCCTCTTCCTTTCTGTAAAAATCTGATCCTGATTGGAAGTTTATTATTAATAAGATTAATAATAAACTTTAATTGAAGTTTAAATATTTTAGCTGTTTTTTTAATATAGATAAACATATAAATGGATTATTAATATATTAATGGATTTCAAATTTGGCTCAGATCATAAAACAATCATTCTATATTTAAAATAAGTTTAGATAAATATTTTTTCAAACTTATATCTAAATCAGTATGCTTTATTAGTTTTTTACAAAGATGCAAGGCTTCTCCGTATAAATGATAAGAAATATAAACTCCAATTAATACTAATTGATACTCGATCAATTTTGTTGACGCAAGATCTGGACGTACAATAAAAACAGCATCACACTCATTTAAAATAGATCTGCCTTGAAGACGGTGGTTAAATGTAGGAAGTATGCCTTCAATAGGCTTCAAATAAGCAAGTTCAAAACCAAGATCTTCTAAAAATTCTTGTACTTCATAGAAATGAGCAGAACCTTTCATACTAGGTTTTGCTTGTAAAGTGACTTCAATCTCAATTGCCAATAAATTTTGTTTAATAATACTAGCCTCTAAGCCTTGTAATATAGATAATTCAGTCCCTTGAGTATCGAGTTTTATGAGAAAAGGAGTATTTTCTAATTTTTGTTGCTGGATTAATTCAGTTAGAGTTATTGTATTCACTTGCATCTCTGTAAGAGGAAAAAAATAATCCATTTTTGTTCTATATTCTTTCCATTTATCAATTTCTGGTGGTAATAATGATGAGCCACTATCAACAGAAGTAACATAAAGTTTCTGAAATCCTCCATATTGACTCAAACCTAGTGGAACTTGGATAATTGAAGAAGGCCAACTCCAATTTTGAATGTAATTTAAATTTTCTGAGCAAGGATCGCACGCAATCCATGTTGTTAATGAAGAACGACGAAAGACTTCCCATGCAGGATGAGGATAATAGGATGCTCCAATATCAATACAAGTAACTGTTGGAAGAATCTTTAAACAAATATCATTTATATTTTCAGACAGGCTATTTATATTTTTAGACAAACTAAATAGTCTTTTTAGATTTTTTTTTATTTTTAAAATAATTCCCATGATGTTTCTCCTTTTTTTACTATTTAATTAATGATGTGTTGAATTTAGATTTTACTCTATTTATTATTCTAGCTTTTAGAGTTGGTACGGTTGGTACGGGAACAAAGCATACTTGTAAAGCAATACGTTCACCCTCTTTTAATAATCCTCCTCTATGAACTAAACGTGAACCATCAAAAACAGTGTAACTACCAGCATCTCCTATTTGAATATTTTCTTGATCAAGTAGTTCCTTTTCAATAAATGACGATGGAATAATATCCCATCCAAAATGTGAATTATATTGTATGTCTTCAGGTAAATACATAAAGTGTTCTCTATATTTAGGACATCCAAAGGTTTTGTGGTAGTGATGTTGATAATAATCATATAAAGATGAACTTTTATTTCTGCCAACACATCCAATAATTCGACCCAGCAAAAATTGAATAGGAGAAGGAGAAAGATATTCTAAGCCATGATTAATGACACTAAAAGGGCCATTTTTTTCAGAAACATCTGTTAAATATACTATTGCTTTAGGAACACTCAGTGATTCATCAGTGTGCATATAAATAGTATTGATTCCCTCATTATAAACACCGTAACTATCATTCCACCAATTAGCATTTTCAACCGATAATTCAACGGCTAGTCCTCCAACTTTCATTGGGCAAGAATGGTAGCTACTAATCGCTAAATTAACGCCTGATTCTTCAAACTCTGAGTTAATAATTTTGACTAATTCTTGAACTTCGTGACCATCATTAATGGAGAGATTTTCACGCTTAGTATTTCCTTTTAATGCTCGATAACGAAAATCTTCAATTATTGGTTGAACAACTGATTGTAAAGTTTTTAAAGTTTGACAAGAGATTTTTCCCGTAAAATAGCGATCGCTAAAAAGGCAATTTGCCCACTCCATTGCTTGACAACTTGGAATCACTAATTTCTGGGCGTGGAAACTTTTTGGTTTTAAAAAGAAGTTCTTTAGATCTCGATCTAACAATTGATCGGAGTAGAGATATAATTCCTTTAAAAAATGTTGAAGTTCATTTTTTTCAGATGCCGATGAATCAATTAAATCTTGAAATATGTGATTTAACAATTCTTTAATCGTACCTGATAATTTTTTTTGATCATAAGATTCTAAAAATTTGCCAGACTTTTCTAGAAAAGTATAATAAGTATTAAATTCCTCAATAAACTGACTGGGGGTAGGAAGTTTATTTGAAAAAGGAGAAAAAGCTTTATGTTCATGATATTTCAACAAAGAACCACCCATAATTTACCTTCTTGATATTATTATTTGGATCCAGTTTAATTATTTTTATGCCGAAAATTGAAGTAATCTTTCTTGAGGTATTCTACTTCATTTTTTTCCATTACTCCATCTATTTCGATCGCATCAAAAGACAAAATAAAATTTTTATTTTTGACTATTAATTCATGAATTTTATGTGTGTTTTTAAGAAATTTTTCTCGATTATTACAATCACGATATTGTTCGTGATAATATACTTTTTTTCTTGAATTTAGCATAAATTTACATATAACTTTACGATATATTTTCTTGAAAATTCTTGAAATAATATTTTTTCTTTTCAGGCTGTTGGAAGATGAATTATAGCTCTCTGCAATATCGATAACAGAACGCTCAAATTTCAAAACATACCAACGATAAGTTTTTTTAACTCGTTCAAAACTCCATCCATCGATTAAAGCCTGATCAATTTTGATAAAAAAGTCTTCCTTACTACTCGCTAAATAATTTAAATCAGGAGGATAAAAAATCAAGTCTGATGAATATATCACAACAGGGATTCCTAGTAAACTCATTTCTTCTCCAACACTCGACCAGGCATTAAGAAACACATCAGTTTCTTTCGCTAAATCGTAAATTGAAATTAGGTCAGTTGGATAGTTAACTTTAACGTTAATGGGAAGATCCTTGAGAATTTGTTCTAACATTTGAGCGTGTTCAGATTTTACACTATCTCTTTTATTCGGAAATTCTCTGGGATGAATACGAATAATTAAACATAAATCTTGCCGCTTTGAAACAAACTGGATTAAAGCTTGAATCCAATCAACTTGTTTAGGGAAAATTAATTGATCAGATGTAGGGATTACATTAATTTGCTCTCCTGCAAATCTTTCGTCGTAACTACTCATTGTCGCAACTAAAACTTTTTGATCTTTATTAATATTAAAAATTTTCTTGATATCAACTGTTTTGTTTGATTGAGCGGATGAATAAGCTAAAAAATGCTGACCTTTAAATAATTCTAAAAAATGATTAGTTACTAATTCTAATGAATCCTGGGAGCAAGGAATATCTTTATATATTTTCCAGTATTCTAAAAGTCTTTGATTGAATTTAAAAGTTGTTCCTTCTCCTAACATCATTGTTTGGAGTCGATTAGATAAATTTCCTCCTGCGTGTAAAAAATAAGTAGGAATATTTTTAAGTTGAGCTAATTGACAACAAATACGATTGACTGAGTAGAGAGAATTATAGGACAGTACCCGATCAGGTTGTTCTTTTTCAATAATTCGACGACAAGCAAAAAAAGAAATTAGAGTATTTTTGAGAGCAATTAAATAATTAGACCATTCAGCGGGAGAAAAGTCTAAATTCGATTTTTTATATTGCAATAATAATTCATAAAGAGCCGTTCTTCCTATTTCAATATTATCTAATTTTAGGTTTAAAAAATTTTCAGGATTTATGGTATGAAGAATTTTTTGGATGTCTTGTCGATCTTGAGCAGTAATCACTTCACTCAAATCATAGCCTTGAAAATTAAAACTTTTTTTGATAATATCTTTTTGGATATTACATCTATCACAGATTTTTTGTTTTTCTAGTTCAGATGAAGATTGTTCCAATTGATAAGCACTCATACAAACACAATATTCATTCAATACTCCACCACAGGTAATATAAATAATTTCATGTCCTGATTTTTGCAATGCTTCCACTGTAACCGCTTCTGGAAAAGCATGAACCCAAATTGCGGAATGGGGCGCGAATAAAAGAATTTTGAGTGGACTATTCATAAATTAAAGTTTATGGATATGAGTTCTGTTCTAGGTGTAACTGGGAAAAGGTAGTAAAGTAACCAACTCTCTTATGGGGGTCAGGCTCATCAGAGGTAATGGTTAAATAGGGGATATTAATATTAATATCAATAACATCATAGGGAGTATAGGGCGTTTCAGTATTGCCTAAAATAGAGTAAATAGCATAATTACCAGGTCGTAAATTAGGGTTAGGGATTTCAATAATTCCTGTTCCTATAATATCTATTGGTAAATCATTATTTGCGATGGTATGTTTATAGCTTGTGAGAACTTGATCTGTTGTTGGACATTTTAGTGCTAAAGAAATCATCAAGTTTGAAACAGGTCGAACAACATGATAGGAAAATTTTATTTTTAAAGATTCATCGGTTGAAAATTCCCAGCGTTGGTTTCCTTGATTATCTTCCATAATCAAATGAGTAAACCTAACATCTCCAGACGTTCGATTTAATCTATCCTTAATATTTGTATTTTCACCAATACTTTTGGTTTGCCAGGAATTCATATAGGTTTTTACACTATTTTCCGTTGTACCTTCTTGGATAATCTGGCCACCTTCTAGAACAATTCCTTTTGAACATAAATCTAAAATGGCTGCTATATTATGACTCACAAATAAAATCGTCTTTCCCTCCTTTTCCGCCACATCCTCCATCTTCCCCAAACACTTCTTCTGAAACTGAGCATCCCCCACCGCCAACACCTCATCAACGATCAAAATCTCTGGCTCCAAATGCGCCGCTACCGCAAACGCCAACCGTACATACATCCCCGAAGAATAACGCTTAACAGGGGTATCCAAAAACTTCTCCACCTCAGCAAATGCCACAATCTCATCAAACTTCCGCTTAATCTCAACGCGATCCATCCCCAGAATCGCCCCATTGAGATAAACATTTTCCCGACCTGTCAACTCAGGATGAAAACCCGTCCCCACCTCCAGCAAACTCGCCACTCGACCATTAATACTAATTCGTCCCTCCGTTGGCTCCGTAATCCGACTCAAAATCTTTAATAGCGTTGACTTACCCGCCCCATTACGTCCGATAATGCCAACTCTGTCACCTTGCTTAATCTCAAAAGACACATCCTTCAAAGCCCAAAATTCTTCATGGGTAGGGTCTTCCTGTGGATCTTTACGACTTAATACTTGACCAAAAGACTTAACCTTATCGGATATAGCATCTCGCAAAGAAATATAACGTTCTTGTTTCTGATGACCTATAACATATTTTTTAGACAGATTTTCAACGCGGATGACAGTATCAGACATGGTGTGTGATTCAAGATGGCGAAGATGAAATAACGCTATAAATACAATATTGCAAATAATTCTAATCCAGAAGCTACTCAAAGTCTATAGAAAGATTTGCGAGATTTTCATCAAAGGTCTTTACCAAGGTTACGCACATCAGCGTAAACCTTGGGCGTTAGCTCATAACATCCTGAAATTTTAGTTTCTCTCACTTGCATTATTTTACTTTCTAAAGCATCCTTCCGACTACCCGCCATATCTTCTATTTCTTCAGCCAGATCTCGTTTATTACTTTGATAATCCCATTTGAGTAGATGATGCAAGATAAGCGGCAAGACGTTGGCGTATAACTTGCTCCTGCTGCAATCGAAACTCAGCTTGCTCAGCTCTTTGACGTTCTTGTTCAATGATCTCTTTGCCCCAAAGCAAGAGATTGCCTGACGCATCCCACCAGCGCAACCAAGTTGTCGAAACCTGAGATCTTTTGCCATCCCAAGCACCTAAAAATAAATTCATTTCGGCAATCCAGAAACGATTATTTTCATCGGTTGTCTGGGATTCATACTTACCATCTACTAGACGAAATAAATCTATTGTTCCTGTTTTGGGATGAAAAATACCATAGAGAGGGACTTGCAAAATACGTTCGTAAAAATACCACTTACCATAAGGATAGTGAGGATTGATAGAATATTCAGGACCCTCGGTTTCGGAAATAAATTCTAATACGATCAAAGGGCGATCGCCTTCTAAATTAGGAGTATAACTACGGCGAATTACTCCCTCTGTCAAAGGCTTAACATCAGGAATATAAACCCAGTCAGGGGCTTTGACGACAGTTTTATCAGCAACTGTGGCACAAACACCAAAATTGGTGGCAATTAGCATTGATTCTAAAAATAGCCCTGACAATTCTAGGGATTCGCGTAGAGCTTCAGCAAGCAAAGGTTGTAAATTATTGTCCACAGGATCGTCAGGCAAAATAAAGTCATCGGGTAGTTTGTTCCAAGTTACTTTGGGTAAGGTGGACTTGGGTGGAGATATAGGCTGTGGTGGAACGATCACAATCATTTACCATTACCTCTGACAAAACTAACGGGTTACTGATGCTACATAATTTAACATTACTTTAGAGGGTGATTGAAAAGCCTCTGCATTGATATGAAGCACCTTTAACTTTTCAAACACCCTCTTAGGTTAGGATTATTCGTTAAAAAACTAAATCATATCTGCGAAAGTTCGTTCCATTTTTCGGAAATACCATATACCACTAACTAGCAGCAAAATTACTAATCCCATAGAAAGCATAAAACCTGGTAGATACAGTTGAGAATTGCCACCTAAGATAGCCCAACGAAACCCGTCAATGACTCCCACCATCGGATTTAATGAATAAAGAAATCGCCACTTTTCAGGAACTATAGTACTGCTAAATCCAACAGGAGATATATACAGTCCAAACTGGACGATAAACGGCACAACAAATCGAAAATCTCGATACTGCACATTCAATGAAGCTAACCATAAGCCCGCCCCCATCGACGCAGCAAAGGCAATGCTAATAAATAAAGGTAAAGTTAAAATTCGCCAACCAGGCACAAAGTTATACCATGCCATTAGCCCTAATAAAATTATCCCAGAAATCATAAAGTCTACAAAGCTCACCACGATCGCACTGATAGGTACAATTAATCGCGGAAAATAGACTTTAGACAAGAGATTAGAGTTAGAAATTAAACTTTCACTGCACACCGACAAAGAATTTGAGAAAAACTGCCAAGGTAACATAGCGGAAAATACAAGAATTGGATATGGCACACCTTCAGAGGGTAACTTTGCCAATTGTCCAAAAACCACTGTAAAGACCACCATTGTCAGAAATGGTCGGATTAAAGCCCAAGCAATACCTACAGCGGTTTGTTTGTAGCGTACCAATATATCTCGCCATGCGAGAAAGTAAAACAACTCACGATAACGCCAAAGGTCTTGCCAATAAGTCTTTTCAGTCCGTCCTGCCTCAATGATTAGTTCAGGCAAATCAACATTTTGTTGATTTGTGTTGTCTTGATCTATTACCATGTCACTCTATATATTGAAGTATATTGAAGTTTCTAAAGCTTTGGTCAAGTTTGTTAGCCCTTCAGTCAAACATTTAGCGTCTGGGATACTTATACCATTAATACGGTCAATCATCAGGAAAAATATCCGTACTTCAGCCTGTTTTCTAAGCCTAAACATGGAGGGTAGTGCGTCAGATTATTGTGGGATAGGTCTTGTTTAGGGTTTTACCAATATTGATGCCCCCCTCATCCTTAGCCACAATTAAGGGACTTGCCAACAAATAGAACCCCAGCGATACTAGAGAAGTCGGAGTAGATCATTGATGCTTCACTGACAAAATTCTGACGTCTTGGGGTGCGTAGTATGATCTTCAGCGAATCTATCCAATCCACCCTGAAAGAT